>JASJKW010000202.1:0-3637 GCA_037621305.1 Pseudomonas sp. | reverse complement strand
GATTTGGAGATAAACGCGCTATGCAAACAATTCACTTGGCTCTACATTATGCCGCCTGACATTTCAGGGCAGCCGTTCGCGCTCAGGGCCCGTGTCTATTTTGAGGATACCGATGCCGGTGGCATTGTTTATTACGTCAATTATCTGAAGTTCATGGAGCGTGCCCGCACTGAGCTGGTCCGGTCCCTGGGGTTTGATCAAAGCGCGCTGCAACGCGAAAATATTATCTTTGTGGTCCACTCGGTAAGCGCCCGTTACCACGCACCTGCGTGCCTGGACGATGAACTTGTGGTCAGCGCCGCTGTCTTGGAACTCAAGCGCGCGAGTGTCCGCTTCGCTCAGCAGGTTCGGCGAGCGGATGGAAAATTGTTGTGTGAAGGAGAAGTATTGGTTGCCTGCGTCAGCGCCGATCAGTACAAACCCAGAATCATTCCAGTTGCCCTGAGAAACGCCTTTGCGGCGGAGCAGGGTGACCAAGAGAAGCAAGAGCAAGGAGAGGCAAAGAGTGCAAGCTGATCAAATGTCGATGTGGCACCTCATAAGCGGTGCCAGCGTGCTGGTGCAGCTGGTCATGTTGACGCTGCTGGCAGCGTCCATCGCGTCCTGGGTGTTGATTTTTCAACGCAGTTCCGTACTGCGCTCGGCGAAGAAGGCGCTGGATGATTTCGAGGATCGCTTCTGGTCCGGTATCGATCTGTCCAAGCTTTATCGCCAGGTTACCGGTAATCCCGATCCCGATTCCGGTCTGGAGCAGATATTCCGCGCCGGGTTCAAGGAATTCTCGCGCATGCGTCAGCAGCCGGGCGTCGATCCAGAGGCGGTGATGGATGCTGTGCAGCGGTCCATGCGGGTTGCGATTTCGCGCGAGGAAGAAAAACTCGATCAGCACCTGCCATTTCTGGCCACCGTAGGGTCCACCAGCCCCTATATCGGTTTGTTTGGCACCGTGTGGGGCATCATGAACTCATTCCGTGGGCTAGCCACTGTGCAGCAGGCAACGCTGGCTACCGTGGCACCAGGGATTGCCGAGGCGCTGATCGCTACCGCAATCGGCCTGTTTGCGGCTATTCCTGCGGTCATCGCTTATAACCGTTTCGCGGCCCGCTCGGAAACAATGATTGGCCACTACTACACCTTTGCCGATGAGTTCTCCAGCATCCTGCATCGCCGCGTGCATGCCAGCGAAGGGGAGTGAGCATGCAACACAGAGGCAGACGCCAGAAACGCAAACCGGTAGCCGAAATGAACGTCGTGCCCTATATCGACGTGATGCTCGTGCTGCTGGTGATCTTCATGGTGACCGCGCCCATGCTCAATCAGGGGGTGAAGGTTGACTTGCCTCAGGTATCCAGCGAGATTCTGCCGTCTGATACCAACCAGCAGGTGTTGACCTTGTCAGTACTCGCGGATGGCACCTACTACTGGAACCTGGGCGAGACGGTAGACACCGAGAGTCAGACTGATGCGGCGGTCTCGCTGGAAGAAATGACCGACGGGGTAACCAAGATCATGCGCGCGCGTCCGGATACGCTGGTCTACATTCGCGGGGATCGCGAGGTGAATTACGGCGTCGTTGTTACTGCCATGGCATCCCTGCAGGAAGCAGGTGTGCCTAATGTCGGCTTGATTACCGAGGCGCCGTGAATAACCGCGACCGTATTTCGGAACCCAGTCAGGAGCGTTTTGCACCCTCGATCATCAAGGCGGTGGGACTGCATCTATTGGTGTTGATCTTCCTCTTTGTGTCCTTCAGTTCGGCGCCCGAGTTCGAGCCCGCCAAACCGATCGTGCAGGCCACCCTGGTACAGCTGAACTCAAAGAGCCCGGCGACGACCCAGACCGATCAGAAGATCGCGGGTGAGGCTGCGCGCACCGCGGCCCAGCGCCATGAAGCTGAGGAGCTGAAACGCCAGCAGCAGAAGCAGCAGCAGGAGCAGGAGGCAGCGGCTGCCGCAGCATCGGCTGCCGCAGCAACGGAACAACGTCAGGCGGCAGCTGCAGCCGCCACGGCAGCCGAAGAAAAGGCCGCCAAGGAACGTCAGCAGGCTGAGCAGGTCGAAAAACAGAAGGCCGAGGAGGCCAAGCGCAAAGCTGACGCAGCGAAGAAGCTTGCTGATGACGAGGCTGCAAAGAAAAAGGCAGCCGAAGAAGCAGCGAAACGTAAAGAGGCTGAAGAGGTCAAACGCAAAGCGGATGAGGCCAAGCGCAAGGCGGCAGAGGATGCCAAGCGTAAAGCCGAGGCGGCTGCCAAGGCCGAAGCTGATCGCGTAGCCAAGCTCAAGCGCGAGCAGGAAGAGGCCAAGGCGTCGGCATTAGCCGAGTTGCTGGCAGCCGAGACGCAATACCAGCGGGCGCAGGCTGACCAGGTTGGCGATGAGGTGGCTGCCAGCTACGATGATGTCATTCGCCGTTATGTCAGTGAGCAATGGCGGCGTCCACCGACGGCGCGCAATGGTATGGTCGTCGAAGTACGGATCAGTATGCTGCCATCGGGTGACATCACTGATGTGGTGGTACAGCGTTCCAGTGGTGATGCCGGATTCGATCAGTCGGCAGTGCAAGCTGTACGGAATGTAGGTCGTATTCCGGAAATGCAACAGCTGTCCAGGGAAAGCCCAGCTACTTTCGATCGTTTGTACAGACAGCGTACGTTACGCTTCAAACCAGAGGATTTGGCATTTTGATGAAAACCATGAAGTACTGGCTGACCTGTGTTGCCATGCTGCTCCTGGCGCAGGTTGCGCTGGCTCAGGACGCCATCGAAATCACTCGAGGCAGCGACCGGGCGACGCCCATCGCGGTTGTTCCTTTCGGCTGGCAGGGCGGTATGCCATTGACTGAGGACCTGGCTCAAGTTACGGCAAATGATTTGCGCAACTCCGGCATGTTCACGCCGTTTGCTCGGGAAAATATGCTCAGCCAGCCCACCCGCGCCGAGGAGATATTCCCGCGCGACTGGAAAATGCTGGGTGTCGAATATGTGTTGGCGGGACAAATAACCGGTACGGCGACGGGTTACCAGCTGCAATACCATCTGTACAGCGTAGCTCGGGAACAGCTGCTTATGTCCAGAACGGTCAGTGGCAACCAGAATCAGCTGCGGGATATGGCTCACCGGGTGAGCGATGAGGTGTTCGAGGAGATCACCGGCATCAAGGGAGCGTTCAACACCAAGCTGCTGTATGTGGCGGCCGAGCGTTTTTCGGCTGATAACATTCGCTATACCCTGCAGCGCTCGGACTATGACGGTGCGCGCACCGTGACTCTGCTGCAATCACGGGAGCCGATTCTGACGCCGTCCTATGCGCCGGATGGACAACGCATCGCGTATGTCTCGTTCGAATCACGGCGTCCGGAGATCTTCGTGCATTACATCCAGACTGGCCGGCGCGAACGTGTCACCAGTTTTGAAGGGCTCAACGGTGCGCCGGCCTGGTCGCCGGACGGGAAACGACTGGCATTTGTATTATCACGTGACGGCAACCCGGAAATTTACGTCATGGATCTGGCAAGTAAACAAATGCGCCGGGTAACCAATCACTATGCGATTGATACCGAGCCGACCTGGCTGGATAACAATACGCTGGTATTCACCTCCGACCGGGGAGGACGGCCGCAGATTTACAAACAGAATTTG
>JASJKW010000201.1:0-13860 GCA_037621305.1 Pseudomonas sp. | reverse complement strand
GGGCATGGTCACCTTCATTTCGCCCCCCCCCCCCTCGAGTTCGATATGGAAGGTCGACACCACAACCACTTCGCTGGGACTGACGATGTTGGCCAGCGCCGGGTTGACCTCCGAGTTGACGTACTCGAACTGCACGTCCTTGACGGCCTGCCAGGCCTCCCGCAGATCGGCGAAGGACTGCTCCAGCACCATGCGCACCACGCGCAGCTCAGTGGGAGTGAATTCGCGCCCCTCGATCTTCGCGTGCCGGCCATCGCCGCCGAAGAAGTTGTCGACCAGCTTGAATACCAATCGCGCATCCAGAATGAACAGCGCAGTGCCGCGCAGCGGCTTCATCTTCACCAGATTGAGGCTGGTCGGTACATACAGGGTGTGTACATATTCGCCGAACTTCATCACCTGCACCCCGCCTACCGACACATCGGCAGAGCGGCGCAACAGGTTGAACATGCTGATGCGGGTGTAACGGGCAAAGCGTTCGTTGATCATTTCCAGCGTGGGCATGCGACCACGTACGATGCGATCCTGGCTGGTCAGATCATAACTTTTGACCGCGCCCGGCTCACTGTCGTGCTGGTCGTCGATGACGCCTTCATCAACGCCGTGCAACAGCGCATCGATTTCATCCTGGGAAAGTAGATCCTGAACCGCCATATTATTATTCCTATTGCAGAACCAGATTGGTGAACAGTACCGATTCGATAGCCGGCTTACCGAGCTCCTGTTCCATCAGTTCCTGCACTGCGAGGGTTGCCTGCGCGCGTAGCGCCTCCTTGCCCTCGGCCGTTATCAGACTTTCAAATTCAGCGCTGCTGAACAGCATGACCAGGCGATTGCGGACCAACGGCAGATGCTCGGCCAAGGCCGCCATCGCCTCCGGATCACGCCCCATCAGCACTACGCTGGCCTGCATGTAACGCTGCCGGCCGCCATGAGCATAGTTGACGGTAAACGCCGGCTCCAGCGGCTGATACAGCGCCGGAAGTTTGACAGCGTCCTGACTGACCGGGTCGGCGACCTCGCCCTTGCTGGCCAGCAGCGCATAAGCCACGCCGCCTGCGGATAACAGTAAAGCCACCAGACCGGTGCAGATCAATATAAGCTGTTTGCGCTTGCTGGATGGCGGTGCCGTTTCCACAGCCCCTGCCTGATTCTTTGCCATGACAAAATTCCGTCGCCAGATACGGGCCAAGCCCTGTGTTAGATGAATATGTGCATTGATCATGCCAGAAATAGCATGATGACAGCGTTGCGGCCGCTTATGCCCGGCAAGGATAAAGCCTTTGGGTGGGAAATGTCTTATATTCCGAGCACTTCAGAGAGCAAATAGGCACCTCTGGCCGGGTCATGCCCGGCCAGGATCATCTCGGCCTGGCGTCAGACGTAATAATCCACCAACCGCTGCACTGGGGACCACTGTGCTGAGGGTCTGGGCGGCTCATCAATATTGCTGTTGCTGTCGGTATTGAGAGCGCTGTTGCCCTGCGTCCGCGCGACGCTTGGCTCACCTGGGCGCCCCTCCCCCTGACGCGACTGATCGCCGGCAGAACGATCAGCGACGCTAACCTCCGCCTGCTCCATCCCCTGCTGCCCGAACATATCACGCAGTCGATGCATCTGGGCCTCCAGCGCCTCACGTACGGACGGGTTCTGGCTGACAAACTGAACCTGCAATTCCTGACCACGTTGCTGGATGTGAATTTCCAGCGGACCCAGCTCGGCGGGGTCCAACTGAATCTCGACACTGCGCAGATTCTGACTGGACATCCACATGACTTTCTCGACCATCGCCTCACCCCAGCTCGGCTGACCGAAGGGTACCCCCATGGCTTGCGTCGGCGCCGCGACCGGGCGCGCGGTCAATGCTGCAGCTGCGGCACTGTAGGAGCCCGGTCGCGCCAGCCCCTCAAGCGTATCGGTTTCACTGCCACCACGACTGCTGGTCCGCTCGAGCTGCTCTGCCAGCTTCCCGAGCATGGCTGACGACAGCGGCTGGTTTTCAGCGGTGCTGCCAGCGGCGCGCTGCAGCGCGCCGGAAAAATCCTGCTGGGCATTCTGTTGAGCGTTGACCGTCTGGCGTGACGGCCGATTCAGATCATGGTTGAGCGGCTGCTCCCTGTTCAACTGGCGATCCAGCTGTTCCCTGGCTGACGTTTCACGACCGCCCAGCCCGCTTTCCGGGTCGACATCGGCCGCCTCGCCATCGACAGCCAGTTGCATGCCACCAACGGCCTCGCGGCTACCCAAGCCATGTGTTGTTGCGCCAGTTGCTGCGGACGCCTGCGCCTGTACCGCACTCGGGCTGACCGGCTCCTGCAACCACTGCATCCAGTGCCCGATGACACCCAACGCACCCTCGCCAGCCTGCTCAGCCAGCTCACTTTCCAGCGGCAAATGCGCCAGCCAATCCTGCAACTGTGGCGGCAATGTCTTGCCGTCTGCGGCAAGCGTAGCCTGCTCCAGAGCAGTCAGCTGTTCGGTGCTCAACTGATTCAATGCCGACTTCAGCTCCGCCGGCAGCTGCTCGGCCAGCAAGCCAGCAAAATCAGCATGACTGTCTGCAGGCAACGCGGTGCGGGCATTATCGACCCTGGCGGCCGGCCGCACATCGGTACTCATCAGAGCCATCAAGGGGTGGCTGGCGGACATCGGACATTCTCCATGAAGGCGCAAAATCACGTTTGATACATGGAGATAGCAAGGTCCGGGCCACAAACGCAGGGAGCGCTCAGTGGTGACAGGTAAGCTGGGGTCTGATGCGCAGGCAGAGGCGGTCAATCAGCTCGCAGACATGGGCTGCGGTGATGGAGTCGGCATTCGCTGCCGCCTCTTCGGCTTGCTGACAGGCCTGAAGCAGAGCCAGCGCGCCCATATTGCCGCAACTGCCCTTGAAGCTATGGGCGGCCTGGCGAAAGCCTTCCCAGTTATGGCGGTCGAGGCTCTCATGCAATTGGCATAAGCGCCGATCAGTGTCCTGCAGAAAGGTCTGCAGCAACATACCGTATTCATCCTGCATCAGGTCACGGAGCATGGTCTGCACATCCGGATCGAGATCGGAAAGTCGTTCAGGCATGGGAGGCATCCGGTAAAGAAGTCAACGGGATCAAGCATACAACGCTGGTCACGAAGCGCGGCAGGAGTATGCCCACGCAACCCGCCAAAGGCTACTCTCGACAGGTTACCCTTTTATGTAAATGCCAACTGGCTCACATATTGAACACGCAGTCTCAATCAGACTGCCGGCGATGGGCGAAAACACGCTGGGTCAACTCATCCAGCATTTTCTGTTCCTGCTTGTCAGCCCGCGCCCGCGCCTCTTCTCGATAGCCTTCAATCAGCTTGCGCAGGGCTTCAACCCGCTGATAGCGTTGACGCCAGGTGTCCCGTGCGCGCTCCAGACTCTGCTGATGCCAGCTTAACGTCTGCCTCTGCTGCTCGATGGCGGTCTGCATCTGCGCCATGAAAGCCTGATAGTTGATCAGCCACTCACGCCCGACCCCTTCGGCGCCACGCTCGGCCCAGCCCTTGGCATACTCACCGCTGTAA
Organism: Pseudomonas sp.; assembly: GCA_037621305.1. Classification (GTDB taxonomy): domain Bacteria; phylum Pseudomonadota; class Gammaproteobacteria; order Pseudomonadales; family Pseudomonadaceae; genus Halopseudomonas. Next base: position 10,314 of record JASJKW010000201.1, on the reverse strand, counting down.
TGCTCCAGATCGCGCAGCCGGACAGAGGCCTCGTCGAGTTGCTTCTGGCACTCCCCGAGCATGCCGGCAGCCTTCTTCTCTTCGTCCAGCGCCAGATCCAGCACCGGCGTCATACGCCGTACCCGATCGTCACTCATTGATCAGCTGCGCCATGGCCGCACGGCTTTCGGTGAGACTGAAACTCTCGCGCAGGCCCTGGCGCAGAAAACCCTGAATCCCGGGAATCTTGGCGATGGCCTTGTCGGTCATCGGGTCTGAGCCAGCCGCATAGGCCCCCACACTGATCAGGTCGCGATTCTGCTGGTAGCGTGCATACAGCTGCTTGAGCAACTGCGCCTGCTGCAGATGCTCCGGCGGCACTATCTGCGGCATGGCACGACTGATCGAGGCTTCGATATCGATGGCCGGATAATGTCCTTCCTCGGCGAGCCGGCGGGACAGCACCACGTGGCCATCGAGGATTGCCCGCGAGGCGTCGGCAATCGGATCCTGCTGATCATCACCTTCGGACAACACGGTGTAAAACGCCGTAATCGAGCCACCGCCCTCCTCGGCATTACCGGCGCGTTCGACCAGTGCCGGTAACTTGGCGAATACCGACGGCGGGTAGCCCTTGGTTGCCGGTGGCTCGCCGATGGCCAGGGCAATCTCGCGCTGGGCCTGAGCAAAGCGGGTCAGCGAATCCATCAGCAGCAAGACGTTCTTGCCTCTGTCGCGGAAATATTCAGCCACCCGGGTGCAATACATGGCGGCGCGCAACCGCATCAGCGGCCCATCATCGGCGGGCGAAGCGACCACCACCGAGCGGGCCATACCTTCTTCGCCAAGAATCTGTTCGATGAACTCCTTGACCTCGCGGCCCCGCTCACCGATCAGGCCAACGATGGTGATATCCGCTTCGGTAAAACGCGTCATCATGCCCAGCAACACGCTCTGGCCCACGCCACTGCCGGCAAACAGGCCGAGGCGCTGGCCACGCCCCACGGTAAGCATGCTGTTGATTGAGCGAATCCCCACATCCAGTGGCTCTTCAATGGGGTGACGTTTGAGTGGGTTGATCACCGGGCCGTTGAGATCGACCCAGTCTTCACATTTGAAGGCGCCCTTGCCATCCAGCGGACGACCGATACCGTCGAGCACCCGACCCAGCATGTCGCCGCCCATCGGCAGCTTGCCGCCACCGGCAGACGGCACCACCCGCGCACCGGGCTGCAGCCCTTGCATGCGATCCACCGGCATAAGATAGATCTTGCTCCCGGCAAAGCCCATGACCTCGGCTTCGACGCGGGTTTCGCCCTGCGGGGTTTCATTGATCACCACACAGCGGCTGCCTACCGACGCCTGCAGGCCTTCGGCTTCCAGGGTCAGGCCGACCATGCGGATCAGCCGACCTTCGACTACAGGCGCTGCGGGCAACTCGGTAGCGGCGGTGTAACGCGACAGCCGCCGGGCAAAGCTGATGCGCTCAGGCCTGCCCACTGTCAGTCTCCGTTGCAACGGCATCAATGATCAGATCGGGTTCGGGGGGATGCGCACGCTGTTCGCGCTGTTGGTCGTAAAGCTGTTCGATGATCTGTTGCAGGCGTGTCTCACGGGTGGCATCAACCTGGCTGTGCTCGGTCTCGACGCGACAGCCGCCGGGCAGCAACTGATCATCCTCAAGCAGGCGCCAGCTTTCTTCATGGCGCTCGCGGATATGCTTCACCACCTCGAAATCGGCGGGATTGAGGTAGATGCGAATGTTGTCAGCCCCCATCGGCAGCGCCTTGAGCGCCCCGCGCAGCACCTGGGCAATCTGACTGGAGTCGCTCTGCAGCTCGCGCTGTATGACCTGGCGCACCATGCTTTCCAGAAGCTGCAGCAGCATATCTTCAATCTGCTCATCCTGCTGGTTCATCGGCTCCAGCAGCTGGGCCATGATGCCTTCCAGCTCGGCCAGCCGGGTATCCATTCGAGTCTTGGCTTCCTGTTGAGCCTTCAGCTGCCCGGAATGGAAGCCGTCACGCTCACCGGTGGCAAAGCCTTCGTTATAGGCTTCGGCGCGAATCTGCTCGAGCTCTTCGACGGTGAAGGGCTTCACCTCCGGCTCATCGGGCGGCTCATCCGCAGTCGGAATCTCCAATTCCGGCTCCGGCGCCTCCTCCGGCTCCTTGTCATCCAGCGGCACATGGTGCGGAGCTTCATCGAAACTGGGCATATCCCAGAGGTTGAAAGCCTGCAGCTGATCCGCGCGAATCAGCTCGCTGTCCTTTTTCTCGGTCATTCTGTCACCTCTGCATCCGCACAGCGCAGGACTTCGTCAGATCATTTCCTCGGAACCCTTACCGCCGAGCACTATCTCTCCAGCGTCGGCCATGCGACGGGCGATGGCGAGAATTTCCTTCTGCGCCGTTTCCACCTCACTGATACGCACCGGGCCTTTGGCTTCGAGATCATCCTGCAGTAGCTCCGAGGCACGCTTGGACATGTTGCGGAAGATCTTGTCCTTGATCATTTCATCGGCACCCTTGAGCGCAATGACCAGCACATCGGTCGATACCTCGCGCAGCAGCGTCTGGATACCTCGATCATCCACGTCGGCCAGGTTGTCGAACACGAACATCAGATCCTCGATCTTGTTCGACAGGTCCTCGTCCATATCCCGGATGGATTCTATCAGCTGCGCTTCGGCGCCGCTCTCCAGGTAGTTCATGATATCGGCAGTGCGCTTGATGCCGCCCATGTTGGCACGGGTGGTATTGGAATTGCCGGCAAACTGTTTCTCGAGAATCTCGTTGAGCTCCTTGAGCGCCGACGGCTGCACCGTGTTCAGCGCAGCGACGCGCAATAGCACATCCAGCTGTACCTTGTGATCGAAGTAACCTATGACTTCAGCAGCCATGTCCGGATCCAGGTAGGCCACCACGATGGCCTGAATCTGTGGGTGCTCATAGCGGATGACATCGGCCACAGCGCGCGGCTCCATCCATTTCAGACTATCCAGCCCCGAGGTGCTGCCGCCCATCAGAATACGGTCGACCAGGCTGTTGGCCTTGTCTTCTCCCAGGGCCTGAGTAAGCATGGTGCGGATGTAACCGTCGGCGCCCACGCCGAGACCGGTCTGATCGCCCGCTACCTCAATGAAGTCCGCCATCACCTGCTGCACATGGTCTCGCTGAACAGTACGCAACCCGGCCATGGCACTACCAACCCGCTGCACTTCCTTGGGGCCCATGTGGCGCAGCACAGCCGCCGCATCAGACTCGCCCAGGCTCAGCAAAAAGATCGCCGCCTTATCAAGCTTGCTGAGTTTCTGGGTGCGTTTGGTTTCTTCACTCATCTGCATTAATCCATTCTTTGACTACTTGCGCTACCCGGCCCGGATCTTCCGCCAGCAACCCCTTGATGGCATTGAGCTGCTGCTCGTAGCCCGCTCCCGGCGGTGGCAGCAATGCCACTCCGCTGGCTGGGCCAGTCAGGCTGACGGTATCGTCGCGCAGGTCATCCGCCAACAAACCGTCGTCGTCCAGCGCGGGATAACCCGCAGCATCGGCAACCGCAGCGCGATTACCACCACTGAGGCTTTTCAGTACCGGGCGCAGCACACCGAATACCAGTACCAAGATGAACAGGATACCCAGCGCCTGCTTGGCGATGTCCCAGAACCAGGGTTGTGTCCAGAAGGGGATTTCCGGCAGATCAGCTGCTTCGCCGGCCGGCATGAAGGCACTGTTGACCACGCTGACACTGTCGCCGCGGGCCTCATTATAGCCCACGGCATTGCGCACCAGCTGAGTCAGGCTGGTCAGCTCGGCTTCGCTCAGCGGCACACTGGTGGTCTCGCCCGTCTCGGCGTTGACTTGTTGATGATTATCCACCACCACGGCGACGGACAGACGGTTCAGCCGACCCTGTTGCTGGCGGGTGTAGCTGATCTGCCGGTCCAGCTCATAGTTGCGTGTCGCCTGCTCCCTTGAATCACGTGGTGGCGCAACAACAAGGGGCTCGCCGGTTTCAGGGTCGATGACCTGTTCTGGCACCTGCGTAGCACCCGGCGGCTGGTTGCTCAAGGCACCCGGAATACCCTGCGGCGCCTGACCACTGGCGCGCTGCTCGGATACCACCTGCTCGCTGCGCAGCGACGACTCGGGATTGAAGTTTTCGGAGGTGGACTCCATGGTGCTGAAATCCACATCGGCGGAGACTTCCGCCTTGTAATTACCTGTACCCAGTACCGGCTGCAGAATGTTGTGGACGCGGCGAGTGTAGGTGTCTTCGAGGCGCCGGGTATGGTCGAACTGGCGACCGGCAATGGTCAGCTCGTTCAGCTCGTTTTGATCGGACAGCAGATTGCCGTGCTGATCAACCACGGTGACCTGATCCTTGTTCAACTCGGGCACACTGGTCGCCACCAGATTGACGATGGCCATGACCTGTGCCGGTTCCAGCTTGCGCCCGGCATACATCTCCAGCAGCACCGAGGCGCTGGGCTTGCGATCGTCGCGCACGAAGACCGTGGAGCGCGGCATGGCGATATGCACTCGCGCCGCCTTGACGTTATAGAGACTGGAAATGGTCCGCGCCATCTCACCTTCCAGGCCACGGCGGTACTGGGTTGCTTCCATGAACTGGCTGGTGCCCAGACCTTTCTCGCGATCGAGAATCTCAAACCCCAGGTTGCCGTCACCCTGGCTGACGCCGGCACTGGCCAAGCGCATCCGCGCATCGGCCAGGTCTTCGGTGCGTACCAGCAGCGCGCCGCTGTTGGGCTCAACCCGATAACGGATACGGCTCTGCTGCAGTACTTCGATCACCTGAGTGGCGTCGAGGTTGTCCATGCTGCTGTACAAAGGACGATATTCCGGCTGCTGCGACCAGAGCACCACCGCAAAACCAATCGCCACACTGGCGGCCAAACCCACCAACAAGGCAAACTGACGCAGCATCGGCAATTGCGCCAGATTATCCAGAAAACCCAGCCCCATGAACGGTTTGCGCGGGGCATCGGCAGCCGGGTCAGGCCGGGTCGCAGGGGTATTCGGGGTTGCAGCATCCATCAATCAAATCCTCGATCAAACAAACAGCAGGCTGAATCAGATAGGCATCTTCATGATGTCTTCGTACGCCGTGATCAGCTTGTTGCGCACCTGGGTCATGGCCTGAAAGGCAACGCTGGATTTTTGCGAAGCGACCATCACTTCCGCCAAATCGATACCCGGCACGCCTCTTTCATAACCGGTTTGCAGCTCGCTGGTGGTCTGCTGCAATTCATTGACGCGGTTGACCGCCTGCTGCAACAGATCATCGAAAGCCGGCGCTTTTACATCCTGAGGCGCAGCAGGCGCCACCGGCTGCGGACGACTCATTGCCTCCATCTGCATGGAACGCATCTGCAACATCAGACGATTGAACTCAACACCCTGCGTCATGACTCAATTCTCCAGGCCGTAAATATTTTGACGGCAAGATCAGCTTTGCAAAGTTAATAGCAATATTGATGCCAGATTGAGCTCAGCAGGATAGATTGATACTCGCCGCGGCCGAACCCCTCTGTTGAAGAGGGGCAAAGGAGGGTGGGCTGACCGCGGGGAGGTATTGAACTACTGCGTAGTGCCGGAGCCTGCACCGGTAGCCGGGTCGGTGACTTCACCGCTATCGGTACCGTATTCGGTACCCAGGCCGGTGCCGCTGTCAGCCGGTGGTTCAGCAGTGGTGTTGTTGGGGTCCATCGGATCATTGGTCGGATCGGTTGGGGTGCCGTACTCCTCGGTCTGCGGCGCGGTGTTGGCTTCCGGATAGGTGGGTTCTTCATCATCACCACAGCCGGCCAGCAGCAGGGTGAACAGGGGTACGCAAAGATAGGTCAATCGCATGGCAGCTCTCCAAAACAGGGGGGGGCGTCTCTGTTTACGACAGGATTGCCGGCCCCAGGTGCCATATTTCAATAATGCGATCTGTGATGACGCCGACGGCGCAGCAGCCAGATCACCAGTAGAATCACCACAACCACGCCCGCCAGCATGCCGATGCGCGCCAGCAGCAACAGGTCGGGCTGCCCCTCAGCCGTGGCCGTGCCTTCGCGCAATGCGGCCACCTGATCGACCGTCACTTCGGCCTCAGGATTGCCATACATGTCGGTCAGATAGTTGCTGAGGGTGGTTATCTGCTGGTCCGACAGTTCATGGGCGAAGCCGGGCATATGCACCTCGTGCCCTTCGGCTACCCAATGAATACCACCGAGGATCACCAACGCCAGATTGTTGGTCTGGGTGCGGCCGGTGGCGGTGTTGTTGAACAACGCCGGCATGACACCATCGGGCGTACCCTGCGCTGCCGCCTGGTGACAGGCGGCGCAATAGGCGTCGAACAGTTGCGGACCGCTCAGCTGATCACGGTCGTCCGGCCAGTCGATACCACGCACCTCAGCCAGCTTATCGCCCTCCCCGCCCCAGGTGTGCACGGCCTGCGTCACCTCGCCCGCCGCCGCTGCCGGCAGACTTTTCAGGTACACAGCCATAGCGTGCAGGTCCTGATCGGTGACATAGCGCAAACTGTGATCAACCGCTTCGGCCATCGGCCCGGAGGCCTGGCTTTTGGCGATGCTGCCGGTCTTCATGTACTGAACGATTTCCTCGCTGCTCCAATCGCCGATACCGGTCTCCGGGTTAGGCGTGATATCCGGCGCCGCCCAGGCGCCGACCGCGCCGCCAGCCAAGGCCCGATCATTATCCTCGGCCATCAGCAGGTTGCGTGGCGTGTGGCAGGTGCCACAGTGAGTGAGACCTTCCACCAGATAGGCGCCCCGGTTCCATTCCTCGCTCTGGGATGGATCGGGCGTGAAGGGTTCATCATCCAGGAACAGCAGATTCCAGGCAGCCATGGACAAACGGATATTGAAGGGAAATGGCAGTTCGGTGGCGGGCGGCCGCTGCTCGACCGGCTCGACTTCATTCATGAACCATTCATACATCGCCGCGATGTCTTCATCCGACACCTTGGCGTAGGCGGTATAGGGCATGGCCGGGTAGAGGCGCTTGCCATCGGCACGAATGCCCTGGCGGACGGCGGCATCGAACTGTTCGAGACTGTAATTGCCGATACCAGCGCTGGTCGACGGCGTGATGTTGGTGGCAATGATATCGCCGATCGGTGTCGGTAATCTGACCCCGCCAGCGAAGGGCTCACCGCCGGGTACCGTATGGCATGCAACGCAATCGCCAAGGATGCTTACATATTCGCCATGGCTCATCGATTCATTGTCCGCGGGGGCTGCTGTCAGCGCCTGGCTGGCGGCGATCAGCACACCGCCGAGCAACTGACAGACACGCTGTTTCGGCACTATCCTGATCGTCATGACCCTGTCCTCTCGGCCGCCGCCGCGGGTTCGCGCGCAATGGTCGGGTCGGGCAGCATCGCGTCGACCGAGCGCAAGGCCACCGCCACCGCCGTCAAGGTGGAGTTACAGGTACCGGCGGTCGGTAGCACGCCGGTACCGACCAGAAACAGATTCTCGTGGTCATGGGTACGCCCCCAGCCGTCACAGACCGATACCGCCGGATCATCGCCCATGCTCACGGTGCCACAGATATGCTGGTTGTTGGCGAAGTAGTCATCCGCAGTGAAACGCAGGTTACTGCCCCCCATCAGCTCGGCTATCCGGGTGAAATGCTGTTTTGCGTCCTGGGCGCCGCCCCGGGTATAGGCATCGATAGCGTAATGCACCTGGGGGCGCGGCAGCCCCAAGGCATCCTTGCGTTCGCTCAGGGCAATGCGGTTGTCCGGAACGGGCAGCACTTCGAGGACGGTTTTCACGCTCATCTCATGAGCCGCGCTGTAACGCAGCCGCCGCTCGAATTCGGGACCGTAGACGCCCTCTTTCAATAGCCGCTGGGTGGTGCTGTCGACCCGCGAGATATTGGTGAAGTCCAACCGGTAGGCGGAATATTCCGAACGAAAGGCGCCGTCGCGCAGGGCACTGATGGAACTCGGGCTCTGCGGCCCCCGCCCCAGCCAGATTTCCTCATCGGCGTCGAAGGTCAGCGAGGTGCTGGGGTGATCCATCAGGTGCCGACCGACCATATCGGTGCTGTTGGCGATGCCCTTGGGGAAGCGGTCGCTGGTGGACATGAGCAGCAGTCGTGGTGTTTCGATGCCGTTGGCAGCGATGATGAAGGTCTTGCCAGTGACGCGATAGCTGTTCTTGTCCGGATCATAATAATGAGCGGCGACGATCCTGTCCTGCTCGTCGTGCTCCAGGTTGTAAACCACCGCGCTGCTGATCAGCCTTACCCCGGCAGCTTCTGCTGCCGCCACCGAGATACCGCCGTGGTACTGCGCGTCGACCGGACAGATCGGCTGACAGTTGTTGCTGCCACAGCAGGCGGGGCGCCCGCCGAAGGTGCGGCTGTTGCGCGCCACCGGGTTGTTGGCCACCGCATAGGTGCCGGTCAGCCGCTCGCGAATGCGACGCATGGCCCAGGGCTCGGCAACGGGCTCCAACGGATAAGGCTGGCTGCGCGGCGATTCGGGATGCTCCTCCCCTGCCGCCGCCACGCCCATCAACTCCTCGGCCCATTGATAGTAGGGATCGAGTTCGTCATAAGTGAAAGGCCAGTCAACGCCGACGTCATACAGGCTGGCCATGCGCAGATCATTGGGAACGTAGCGCCAAGCCAGCGCCGCCCAATGCCAGGTGGTGCCGCCGACCATGCGGATGTATTCCGCGGGATAGGGATAAGGCCCGGCCTGCACCAGATGCTCATTGTCCTCCGGCCGGTAGACCGGATGGGGCGCCCAGGGCGAAAAGGGATACGGCGACATCCAGTCACCGCGCCGGGGAGAGTTGCGGAAGTTGGCCAGCAACTCGGCTCGACCGACCCGCGGCCCGGCTTCCAGCATGATCACAGAGGCACCGCGCTGTGCCAGTACCAGAGCCGTCAGCGCGCCGCAGATACCGGAGCCGACGATCACAAAATCAGCAGACAACTGTTCGGACACGGGGCGCTCCTCAGCTTGGCTTATTGGCCCAACTGCCGTAGCCGCCATAGCAGTAGCTGGGTGGCTTGAGTACGTCACTGACGGCCTCGGCATTGAGCGCATGTTCGTAGGCAAACACCTTTACCCGGTCGCCGACATCGACCATGCCCAGAAACCAGGCAGTGGCGATCTTGCGCGGCACACCCGCCAGTTCGGGATGGTTTTCGTCCAGAGTTGCCTGCAATTGCATGGGATCGATCTGCTGCTGGTTGATCAGCGTCAGCAGAGCGGTGACGGCGGAAGGAAAGTCGGAATCGGTTGCGGCCAGGGCATCGTAGTAACGCATCGCCAGATCGTTATCCAGCGATTGTCGGCCGGCGATCAGTGCGGATAGGGCAAGAAAATTACCGCGATCGGTATCCGGCGCCGATTGCGCCACCGCCCAGGGAATCAGCGACGCCGTGTAGGCAGTCAGCAGCCCACCCAGAATCACCCGCCTTGAAACCAGTGGCGCCTCGCCAGAAATCGATACCGCCCGCCCTTCCCCATCCTGCGAAACTGAAGTCATGATATGGACTCGCTTTGGGAGTACATCCCCAGCGTAGTCAAGAAGTTTCAGTTTGCCACTGCGAGACGCAGCGGATGGCCGAGGCCACTCCCACAATAAACACCCTCAAACACCCTCTTCACAATAACCAGCCGGTGAAGAGGGTTGGCAGCTGACTCAGGGGTTCAGCGAGTCAAATACCTCGTCCCGGTCCGCCGCTTCGGCGCGCAGCTTGATCAGTTGTTTGATCTTGCGGTGTGGGAAAACGTAGAACTGGTCCCTTTCTACGGCCTTGAGGGTCATTTCCGCAATCTCGTTAGCCGGGATACGGCCATGCTCGACGGCGTACTTCAGCGCCGCGGCGCGCTTGAGTGATACGTCGTTCTTCTCGACAGTATCGGCCTTGTCCGCCGGGCGGTTGCGGTCGGATTGGTGGATGCTGGTGGGGAAGAAGGCCGGGCACAACACGGTCACACCGACATTGGCCTGAGCGTCGCGTAGGTCCAGGGCCAGGGTTTCGGAGATGGCTACCACCGAGGTCTTGCTGACGTTGTAGATCCCGCTGCTCGGACCATTCAACCAACCGGCGGCGGATGCGGTATTGATGATATGGCCTTCATTCTGCTCGATCAGCATCGGGGTGAATGCCTTGATGCCCCAGACCACGCCATACAGGTTGACGCCGAGCACCCAGTCCCAGTCGTGCTCGGTGCTCTGCCAGATCGGTCCATTGACGCTGACGCCAGCGTTATTGAAGATCAGGTGCGCACCACCAAAGCGGCTCTTGCTCAGCGCTGCCAATTCCTGCACCT
>JASJKW010000200.1:0-3731 GCA_037621305.1 Pseudomonas sp. | reverse complement strand
GCGCGGTTCGCCAACGGAACACTTGCAACACCATCACCGTAGAATTCAACAAACTTGCCCACCACGCCGTGCTTGCGCAGCATCTGCGTCACGGTCAGCACCAGGTCCGTGGCGGTCATGCCCTCACGCAACTTGCCGGTCAGCTTGAAACCCACCACTTCCGGAATCAGCATCGACACCGGCTGCCCAAGCATAGCCGCCTCGGCTTCGATACCACCAACACCCCAGCCCAGCACACCCAGACCATTGACCATGGTGGTGTGCGAGTCAGTGCCCACCAGGGTGTCCGGATAAGCCCAGCTCTGACCATCGATTTCCGCCGCCCAGACACTCTGCGCCAGATATTCCAGGTTCACCTGGTGACAGATACCGGTACCCGGCGGCACCACCCGAAAGTTGTTGAAGGCCTTCTGACCCCAACGCAGGAAGGCATAACGTTCACCGTTACGCTGGATTTCCATTGCCACGTTGCCATGGAAGGCCGCAGCATCGCCGAAATGGTCCACCATCACCGAGTGGTCGATCACCAGATCCACCGGCGACAACGGATTGATGCGCTGCGGATCACCACCAGCCCGCGCCACCGCATCGCGCATCGCTGCCAGATCAACCACCGCCGGCACGCCGGTGAAGTCCTGCATCAGTACCCGCGCCGGTCGGTATTGGATCTCCCGATCGGAATGTCGATTGATCAGCCAGTCTGCCATCGCCTGGATGTCCTCACGGGTGACGGTATCCCCGTCCTCATGACGCAGCAGATTCTCCAGCAACACCTTCAAAGACACCGGTAACCTGTTGATTTCACCCAACAACTCACTGGCCTTTGGCAAGGAATGATACTGATAGGTTTTGTCGCCTACCTGTAGACTGCTCAGAGTCTGCAAACTGTCGATCGCTGACATCAGGTGCCTCCTCTTGGAAATACTCTAAACCGGCAAGTCATTCAAGAACCCGCCGGTCTGGCCGATACCCTTGAGAATAGCCCAGATAGAAGAACAGTTCCGAACTGTCTGTCCAAAGCACGCTTCCAGGAATCTTCCATGCGCAAAAACCTGCCCGTTACCCAGCGGGAAAGAACCTTCACTGCCGAACAACGCCTGATATCCACTACCAACGTGAAAGGCGTGATTACCTACTGCAACGATGAGTTCATCGATATTTCCGGCTTTACCCGGGAAGAACTGATCGGCCAGGCGCATAACCTCGTCCGTCATCCGGACATGCCCCAGGCGGTCTATGCCAACCTGTGGAGCGATCTCAAGCAGGGGCGCAGCTGGATGGGCATCGTCAAGAACCGCTGCAAGAACGGCGATTACTACTGGGTCAACGCCTTCATCACGCCGATCCGCGAGAATGACCAGATCGTCGGTTTCGAGTCGGTGCGCACCAAGACCACACCCGAGCAGGTCGCTCGCGCCACGCGTCTGTTTGCCCGTCTCAATGCTGGCAAGAAAGCGATTCCTTTCGACACCGCGGGCCTCCTTCGAGTGCTGCTGCCTGCCACCTTGCTGAGTGTTTTCGGCGGCCTGGCGGTACACTTTCTCGGCCCCTGGGGGCTGTTGTTTGCTGCTGCGATCGGCGGTCCGGCAGGCGTCGCCCTGAAAGGAATGCGCGACCGCACCCTGCTGCGCATCGTGACCACGGGCGCGGAGAACACCATCAGTGATCCCCTGCTGGCCCAGATGTACACCGATCATTCAGGCCCGCTCGGCCAACTGGAGATGGCGCTCAACAGCCAGCAGGCCCAGCTGCAGACCTGCATTACTCGCGTTGCCGACAGCACCAAGATACTTCGCAGCCAGGCGCTGGATGTCAGCCAGCTCTCCCAGGCCAGCAGCGAACAACTGGACCGCCAGCGCAACGAAACCGACATGGTGGCCACCGCCATCAACGAAATGGCCGCAGCCACCCAGGAGGTGGCCAGTAACGTCCACCGCGCAGCGGATGCCGCCACCACCGCCAACCAGCAGGCCGAACAAGGCAGCATGCTGGCTGGCCAGGCCCGCGATGCCATCGAGATGCTCACCGCCTCGGTCAGCTCCGCCGCCACCTTGGCTTCGCAGCTGGCAGACGATGCCCAGGAAATCGGCACCGTGGTGGATGTGATCCAGAGCATTGCCGCGCAGACCAACCTGCTGGCACTCAACGCCGCCATCGAAGCCGCCCGCGCCGGTGAACAGGGTCGTGGTTTTGCGGTGGTCGCCGATGAAGTGCGCGCCCTGGCCAAGCGCACCGCCGACGCCACTGAACAGATCCACGGACTGATCGCCAACCTGCAGGAAGCCACAGGCCGCGCCGTCAGCACCATGCATGCGGGTAGCGAGCAGGCCGATCTGGGTGTTGCCCAGGTGGCGCAGGTCGACGAAGCGCTCAATGGCATTCGCCAGGCCATCCAACAGGTCAGCAACATGTCCAGCCAGATCGCCAGCGCGGCTGAAGAGCAAGGTGCCGTGGTCGAGGAAATCAACCACAACATCACCAACATCGCCGCCCTATCCGACCAAACCGCCACACAAGCCCGCCGCAGCACCGAACTCAACCTGGAACTGGCCGCCACAGCGACGCATCAGAGTGATCTGGTGGAGCGTTTTAACCGCCGTTGATGGGGCAAGAGCGTCCCAGCAGGCATTCCCACGCTGGAGCGTGGGAATGATCAGAGTCCAGCATCCACACCGTAATAAAGCCGTCATCCACTTATGGGTACAGTCAGCACAGTCATTATTGATCCCACCTCTCTGCCCCGCTGACAACCCAAGGATCGACCATGAAAGTAACCGTATTCGGCACTGGCTATGTAGGTCTGGTGCAAGGTGCTGTGCTGGCTGAAGTAGGTCACCACGTGATGTGTGTCGATGTTGACCCAGACAAGATAGAAAACCTCAAGCAAGGCCAGATTCCGATCTACGAGCCCGGACTGGAAAACCTGGTCAGGGACAACTACGCCGCAGGCCGCCTGCAGTTCACCACCGACGCCGCGACCGGCGCATTGCACGGCAGCGTACAGTTCATCGCCGTTGGCACACCGCCGGATAAGGACGGGGCCGCCGATCTGCAGCACGTACTGGCCGTGGCTGCCAGCATCGCCGAGCATATGGACGCACACAGGATCATCATTAACAAGTCCACCGTACCCGTGGGCACGGCCCGTCAGGTCCGTGAAACAGTCGATGGAATACTGGCTGGCCGAGCCAATCCCGCGCTGACCTTCGACGTAGTCTCCAACCCCGAATTTCTCAAGGAAGGCTCAGCCGTCGCCGATTGCATGCGGCCCGACCGCATCATCATCGGCACCGAAAGCAGCGAGACGGAAGAGGTGATGCGCGAGCTATATGCGCCCTTCAATCGCAATCACGAAAAAATCATCATCATGGGGGTGCAGAGCGCAGAGCTCACCAAGTACGCCGCCAACTGCATGCTGGCCACCAAGATCAGCTTCATGAACGAGATGGCCAACCTCGCCGAATTGCTCGGCGCCGACATTGAGATGGTACGCCAGGGCATCGGCTCGGACCCACGTATCGGCTATCACTTCATCTATCCCGGTGCCGGCTATGGCGGCTCCTGCTTTCCCAAGGATATCCAGGCACTGATACGCACAGCGGAGCTCATCGATTTCGATGCTCGCCTCCTCAAAGCAGTCGAGTCCCGCAACAAGGAACAGAAAACCATGCTGTTCCGCAAGATCTCCCGGCACTTTCAGGGCGACCTCAGCGGCAAAACGTTCGCCATCT
>JASJKW010000199.1:0-7115 GCA_037621305.1 Pseudomonas sp. | reverse complement strand
CCCACTGGCCCAGCCAGGCCGCCAGATCGGCGGAAGCTGACAGTGACTGGCCACCGCCGAGCAGTTGCCCAATCGCGGAGCGGTGCAGCACCGATGATGCCTTGTTGCCGTATTTCAGATCGGCCATGCCCAGCCAGCAAGCGTGGCGTGCCCGGGTCAGCGCGACATACAACAGACGCATGTCCTCGGCCAGCCGCTCGGCATCGGCGCGCTGCACATCTTCCTCGGTCGGCTGCAGCACCACCTGGGTACCGCCCTCGCCATGAATCGCCAGCGGCTGGTCGCCCTGGGTCATGCGGGCATTGCAGATGAACGGCAGGAACACCAGCGGGTATTCCAGTCCCTTGGACTTGTGGATGGTAACCACCTTGACCAGCGCCGCATCACTTTCCAGACGCAGCACCTGTTCATCCTGGGTATTATCGCCGGGGTTGATCACCAGCTCCTCGAAATGCCGGATCAGCGCCTGTTCACCATCCAGCTCGCGGGCACTTTGCTGCAGCAGTTCAGCCAGATGCAGCAGATTGGTCAGACGCCGTTCGCCATCGCTGCCGGCCAGCAGCTGCGCCGGCAGACCGAAGTCATGCAGCAGGCGGTGCAACATCGGCAGTATGCCCTGGCGCAGCCAGATGCGTCGATAATCGCGGAACTGGAACACCCGGTGCTCCCAGATACGCTCGTCCTGATTCAGAGCATCCAGCACCTGCCAATCCAGATTCAGCGTCGGGCTGGCCAGCGCCGCGCGCAACAATCGGTCGTTATCCGGTTCAGCGCAAGCGCGCAGCCAGCGCAGAATATCGGCGGCTTCGGCACTGGCAAATACCGAGTCCTTGTCCGACAGGTAGACACTGCGCACACCGCGCGCGGCCAGTTCATCACGAACCGCCTGGGCCTCCCGGAAATTGCGCACCAGCACCGCCATATCCGCCGGGCAAACCGGCTGCAGGCCCGTGTCGGGATGCAGAAAGCCCGCTTCACCGTGCTGCCCGAGAGTGAGCAGGCGCACCATTTCACTGGCGCAACGCGCTGCCATCTCGGTCCGATAGGCATCACCGGACAGCGGTTTATCACTCGCCAGATGCCAGGCGGTCAACGCTGCCGGTGGCTGCCGATTGACCACCCACTGCTCCGCCCGCCCCTGCGCACCCACCGCAATGAAGGGCAGCGGATTGTCGCCGTCACGGGCAAACAGAAAGGCGCCGTGCCCATCAGGACGTTGCTCCGCCAGCTGGAAAACATGATTGACCGCATCGACCATCGGCTGGCTGGAGCGGTAGTTGGTATCCAGATTGTCATGCCGCCCGGCGGTCGCTTCGCGGGCCTTGAGGTAAGTGAAGATATCCGCGCCGCGAAAAGCATAGATCGCCTGCTTGGGGTCGCCGATAAGAAACAGACCATGCTCGGGATCATTGGCATCGACCCGATAGATACGATCATAGATGCGGTACTGCAGAGGGTCGGTGTCCTGAAACTCGTCAATCATGGCCACCGGAAACTGACGACGGATGACCTCGGCCAGGCGCTCGCCATTCACCCCCTGCAGGGCCGCGTCGAGTCGCTCCAGCATGTCATCGAAACCCATTTCCGCACGCCGCCGTTTTTCCTGCTCGAAACGCTGGCGAATCCAGCACGCCGCATGCCGCAAGGCCGGCTGTCCCGGATCAGGCAGGTTATTCAGCGCTTCACGCAATTGCCCGAGCGCCTCCAGCGCAGGATGACTCGGCAGTTCGCCGGATTTCCAGCCCTCTGCCAAGCCATCGTGGCTCAGGCGGTTCCAGGCAGCGTCCGGCAGCTTCAACTCCGTCAACGCCTCGTCCGCAGCCCAGTCGCGCAGGGCTGCAAACCAGTTGCGGTAGTAGCGACTGTGAATCTTCTGCTTGTTGACCTGCCCCGCTGCAAACGCCCTGTCCAGCAGCTGCTCCAGCTCGTCTGCCCACGCTGACCAGGGCTCCTTCAATTCAGCCAGACGCTGGGTGCATTGCTCCAGAGCAGGCTCGATGATGTGCTGCAGTCCCTGCCCGGTGTCATTCAAGGGCTCCTGGAACAGCACTCTGACCCGCGCGACCAGGTTATCCGGCTGCTGCCACTTCTCCACCACCCAGTGCAGAGCCGGGCCCTGCAGGCTGTAACATTGCTCGCGCCAGTAATCGCGCCCCACATCCGCCAGCAGGTCGCTGTGATCGGTTTCCAGTTGCTGCGCAAACAGGCTGCCGCTATCGAAGGCGTGCTCGCGCAACATGCGCTGGCACCAGCTGTGAATGGTCGATACGGCGGCCTGGTCCATCCATTGTGCAGCAATGTCCAGCCGGCGAGCACATGCAGCATGGCTCTGCTCCGGATAGTCAGCCAACAGCGCCAGCAGTATCGGATCGGGCCTGGGCAGTTCGCCGCGAAAGGCCTGGGCTGCTTCCACCAACCGTGCGCGGATGCGGTCACGCAGCTCGCGTGTGGCGGCATCAGTGAAGGTGACCACGAGAATTTCCGGGGGCAACAGCTCACGACTGAAACGGGTCTCGTCATCGCCATGGCCCAGAACCAGACGCAGGTACAGAGCAGAGATGGTGAAGGTCTTGCCGGTCCCGGCGCTGGCCTCGATAAGGCGGCTGCCACGCAGCGGAAAGCGCAGCGCCAAAGGCAGGTTATGGGTGCTCATGCGTCCTCTCCGGTAGCGTCAACCAGGGTCAGCAACTGATCACGGTAGGCGTCGGTCAGCGGCGCGTACAACTGCTGACTCAGCTCGGCAAATTCATCCGAAGCGCTCAAGCTGGCGAAATCGGGGTATTGCCGGCGCAGGGCGGCACTGCGCTCGACCTCACCGGTCAGTTTGAAACCGCCTTCGTAAGTAGCCTGCGCCGCCTGGGCGGCTTTCTCCTCACCGTTAGCGAGATTGTCCAGCCAGGCAAAGGCGGTGTCCGGAGCGCAGGGCAGCGGCCTGCTCAGTCCTTCCAGCCAGGCGGCCAACCAGACTTCCAACAGATTCTGCGCCTGCGGTGCAGGCAAGGGCTTGAAATGCAGGGTGGCGTCACCTGCCACAACCCAGGTTTGCAGATTGTGGCCGCTAGCCGAAGCCAGCACATGAATCACCCAATCGGCCATCAACTGGCGCCAGCGCAGGGCTTTCTTCTTGCCCAAGCGCTTGCCCGGCACCAGATTGATCCGCGCCAGTGCGTCGCTGCCCGGTGCCTGGCGCACGCCACTCAACCAGCTGGCCAGCTGCACCTGATGCCGCCCCGCTTCCAGCGCCAGCGGGTTATCGATAATCTCCGGCCATTCGGCCGCCACCGCCTGAAAGCGGCGCATCTGCTCGCCCAGCGGCAGAATCAGCTGGCTGCGGGCCAGCTCACCGAAACCGGCCAGTGGAAAACGACCCTGGCCCTGCAAGCGCGAAGCCAGATGGGTCAGCGCGTCATCCACGTCCTGTTCTGCGGGCAGCGGCAGACAAGCCTGCAACAGGGTTTCGCTCAGCTGATGGTTCTGCAGGGCATCCAGGGCGAAGGGCTCATGATCCTCGAGACTGTCGTTGCGTTCATCCAGAAGCACCTTGAGCCGGCCGGTGAAGAAGTGCACGGCGGGATTGCGCAGGAAGCGCTGCAACTGCTCCACCTCAATAGGCGCATCGGGCAACAGGTCGGGCAAACGCGCGGCGATTGTGCCGCCCCCTTGCACCCTATGCATGGGCAGCCATTCGTGGGCATAACTGAACAGCGCCTCATCACCCTGGAAGTAGTCCTTGCTGAAGGGTTGCAGAGGATGCTCCAGGGTCAGCATCCCCAGCAGCGCTTCATCATTCTCGGTGCGCCAACCGCTGGTCAGGTGATCACGCAGCTGCCCGACCAGTACCGAGGCCGGGCGCTCGCTGTTATCGCGAATACTGCGCCCTACCCAACTGATATACAGACGCTCACGTGCCGACAGCAGGGCTTCAAGCAACAGGTAGCGATCATCTTCCCGACGCGAGCGGTCACCGGGGCGGTAATCGCGGGCCATCAGGTCGAAATCCAGCGGCGGCTGGGCCCGTGGGTAGTCACCGTCATTCATGCCCAGCAGGCAGATGCGCCGGAACGGGATAGCCCGCATCGGCATCAAGGTGCAGACATTCACTGCCCCAGCCAGAAAGCGCTGCCCCAGCTGACTCTGCTCGACGCCGGACAGCCAGGCCTCACGCACCACATTGAGCGGCAGATCATCGTCGAGTTCAACCCCGGCGCACAGCTCCAGCCACTGATCCATGGCTTCATCCAGCTGCCCCAGCAGGCGCTCATCCCGCTCGCCGGCCGGCAGCAGAAAGTCTTCCAGCAGTGAGCGCATGCGCACGCCCCAGGTAACCGCCGGCGCCGGCTCGGCCAGCCGAGCGCAGGCTTGGTCCAGCGCTTCCAGCAACGCCACCAGAGGACCGATCAGCGCGGCATCCAGCCCGCCGATTTCATCGTAGGGTTCGATACCGGCATAGGGATCACCCGCACCAACTGCATAGCCGAGCAACATGCGGCGCAGGCCGAAGCGCCAGGTATTGGCTTCCAGACCGTCCGGCAATCCCAGTGCCGCGCGGCTCTCGGCATCCATGCCCCAGCGGATACCGGCACCCTCGATCCAGCGCCGCAGCGTGGGCAATTCGCTTTCCTGAATACCAAAGCGCGCGCGCAACGCGGGCACATCCAGCAGGCTGAGTACCTCGCTCACCGGCAGCCGACTGTCCGGCAGGCGCAGCAGTGACTCCAGTGCGATCAGCAGCGGTTCGATACCGCGCTGGCCCTGGTCGGCCAGCGTGAAGGGAATGTAGCGCCGGTCATCCGGCGTATATTGGCCAAACACCGCCTGCACCGAGGGCGCATAAGCGTTGACGTCCGGCACCATGACGATGATGTCGCGCGGCTTCAGGCTCGGATCAGCATTGAACCAGGCGAGCAACTGATCATGCAGGATCTCGACCTCGCGCTGGGCGCTATGGGCCAGATGAAAGCAGATGGATTGGTCCTGCGTCCTTACCGGCGGCCATTGTCCTCGGGTTTCGGCCAGCGGGCGCAGGTCGAGGATATCGGATTGCAGCTGGCCCAGCAGGTGCGCCGTATCCGGCTCATCGAACAGGTCGATGCGCCCACCATTAATGGCCTGAAACTGCTGCTCATAACTGGCACGCTCATCGTGGCTGTCGAGCAGGTTGATATAGTCGCGGCCCTGCTTGCCCCACGCCGCCAGTAGCGGATGAGCGTGCTGGTGCAGGATGTTCTCGTCCAGCTCCAGCGGGCTGCCGGGACGGCGTTGCTGACGTTGATACTGATGACGCAGCAGGTCCTGATCGCCGACGATATTCCCCCAGTGGTGCTGGCAGGGATTGAGGACGCAGAGCAACACCTGACTGAATCGGCCGATGGCCGCCAGCGCCTCCAGTGTCTGCGCCGGCAGCGACGAGATACCAAATACGATGACCCGGCGCGGCAAGCCAGCGGGGCGCTCGCTCAGCTCGGCCAGCTGGCTGACGAAACGCGGATGGATACCCGCCCGACTGTCCGCCAGACGCGCCTCACCAACGTCCTGCAACAAGGCTCGCCATAGCGCCGGCTGCCAGCAGTCGGCTGGCTCCAGCGGTTTTATCCCTTCGCGGGCATGACGAATCTGGTCATGACCGGCGGCCCAGTCACCCAGCCAGTCGGCGCGGTATACCTGATATTGGTCGAACAGGTCAGCCAGCCGTTCGGCCAGCTGATAGCGCTTGCGGCAATCCTGATCATCGGCCAGAAAGCGCTGCAGCGGCTCAAACACCGGCTCATGCATGACCGCCGGCAGCAGACGCATCAGTCGCCAGGTCAAGGGAGCCTTGTCCAGCGGCGAGCTGATCGGCACGGTATCCGCCCCCAGCACGCCACGATAGGCATCCCATAGAAAGCGCGCCGGAAGTTTTACATCAAAGGCGGCAGCAATCCCGCAACCACTGGTTTCGTCGTCGGTCACATCCGCGGCCAACGCCTGCTTGAGCCATTGGGCGATGCCATTGCTCTGCACCAGCACCACATCGTTTTCCAATGGCCCCAGCGGGTATCTGGCCACCCAGTTCACCACCAGCTGGCGCAGGCTTTCCAGGCGATTGCCATGGATGATCATGAAACCCGGTACGAGTGATTCGGCGTCCGACATGCCAGCTCCTGTGCAGCAATGAGGCGGCCAGCGATCTATACCGGCCCGTCATGCAGATAGTACCAGCCCATTGCGACATAGCGTGCCGCCAGCACACGAATGGCTGAAACTGCAGCCTGAACTCAGATCACGCTACCCAGAAAACGCCGCTCCCAGGGACTGATTTCATCCAGAAAATGCTCCAGCTCCATGCGCTTGCATGCCAGATAACCTTCGACGAACTCATCCGTGAACGCCTCGCGGGCCATGCTGCTGCGCTCCAGTCGACGAATCGCCCGGTGCAGAGTGCAGCTCAGACGCAGATCCTCCGGCACCTCGAATTCACCCTGGGCCGGCAGATCCGGCTCCAGCGCATGATCGATACCATATAATCCGGCAGCCAGACTGGCTGCTACCGCCAGATAAGGATTGGCATCGGCGCCGGGCACACGGTTTTCCACGCGCCGCGCATCGGGTTCGCTGGCGGGTACGCGCAGGCCGGTACGACGATTGTCATTCGACCAGCACAGATTGTTCGGCGAGGCGTAAGTGTGGCAGTAGCGCTGATAGGAGTTGATGTTGGGCGCCATCAGCAGGATCAGATCCCCCAGATGCGCCTGCATGCCACCGAGATAATGCCGGAACTCCGCCGTGGGCTGAAGGCTGCCGGGGTCAGTGAAGATATTCTGCCCACTCTGGTCCACCACACTCTGATGGAGATGCATCGACGAGCCAGGCATCTTGGACAAGGGCTTGGCCATGCAGACCGCAATCAGGCCGTGCTTGAGGGCAACCTCATGCAGCAGGTACTTGAACAGGAACGTCTGGTCGGCAATCAGCAGCGGATCGTCATGGATGAAATTGACCTCATACTGACTCAACCCCATCTCGTGCATGACCGCTTCGCAGGGAATACCCAGGGCTGCCATACCGGCCTTCAATTCAGCAAAAAAGGGCTGCAAACCGGTCACCGAACCGACGGCAAAAGCCTGACTGCCCACCTC
>JASJKW010000198.1:0-4554 GCA_037621305.1 Pseudomonas sp. | reverse complement strand
CGACCGGTTCGTTACGATGGCGGCGCTCATGGTCCTTATTCCCTGCTGCAGCAATGGCAGGCGCAGGGGCGGGTGGTAGCGCTTTGTCCGGAAGTCAGCGGCGGCCTGCCTACGCCCCGACCGCCCGCGGAAATTTCCGGTGGACAGGGCGCGGCCGTGCTGGAGGGACGAGTGCCGGTGGTTGATGTGAATGGGCGCGATGTCAGTACGGCGTTTCTCGCCGGTGCTGCCGCTGCGGTAGAGCTGGTCAGTCGTCACGACATCAGGTTCGCGGTGCTCAAGGCGCGCAGCCCTTCCTGTGGTAACCAGGAAACCTATGATGGCAGCTTCAGTGGCAACCGGGTGGTCGGCGAAGGTGTTACCGCGGCCGCGTTGCGCCGCCGCGGGGTCCGGGTGTTCAACGAGAATGAGCTGGAGCTGTTGGCTACTCTGCTGACGGATTGATTGGCGTAAACCGATAGAACAGGTTCGGCTCGCTGACCACATAGATCCGCCGCCGGTTGTCTATGGTCAGTCCTTCAGCCTGAGGCACGGTCCGGCTCAGGCCGCTCATCCCGCGCCACAGACCCAGCAGGCTCAGCGGCTTACCGTCAGCGCTGTACTCCACCACCATGTGTGACTCGTCGCTGAGTAACAGTAGCTGGCCTGACTGGTTGTCGGCGCTCAGGGAAGAGAGGTCATTCATGAACAGCTTGTCTGGCTGCAGCGATGGCTCCAGCTGGATGCTGATCGAGGCGCCCTCCGGCTGGCCAACGAAGCCGGTGACGATGAATACCTGCATCGGGTCGCGTTCCTTGACCACCATCAGCCGCTGGCGCTGAGTGTCCCAGGACAGGCCCTCCAGGCCCTTGTTGTCCCGTTCCTCGTCCAACGATACCGTCAGGCTGGGGGCGTCGGTGACGTCCAGTTCAGTGACGTCATCAGGAATCTCGATTTCCAGCAGGCGTCGTTTGCGCTCTTCGGCGATCACGTAACGATTGCCATCGATATAAGTGAGGCCTTCCATGTCTTCCAGGCCCTTGACCTGAATGCGGCGCAGCAGCTTACCTTCCAGACTCAGCTCGACGATCAGCGGGTCGCCATTGAGTGCGGCGAACAGCGTGTCGCTGTTCTCGTTGTAGGTCAGGGCCGAGAGATCGTCGGCCAGTTCAGGGATGGCCAGCGCTTCGATATCGACCCGGTAGCGACCCAGATTGAGGGCCTGCTCGGGCATGGGCTGGCGATTGAGCTTCCAGTTCTGCCACAGCAGGGTATCGAGATGGGTGAAATGCAGGAAGCTGTAACCTGCGACCAGCAACAGCAGAATGACGGTCAGCAGAAGACGTCTCAAAGGGGATTTTCCTCATAGATTGAAAGCTGTCAGGACTGGTGTCCGCGCAGGAAAGTTCCCTGGTAAGGCTTCTTGGTTTCAGTTGAGTACGCGGCTGACCTGCTGCAGGACGCCGGGAATAGCCAGCTCCAACTCATCACCGGGATTCAGCACACCGACTCCAGCGGGCGTGCCGGTAATCACCACATCCCCCGGCAGCAAGCTGAATACGCCAGCGATATGCTGCAGTAGCGCAACAATCGGCGTGATCATATCAGCGCTGGTACCTTGTTGCCGCAGTTCGTCATTGATCTTCAGTTCCAGGGCAATGGCATTGAGCGCTGGCGCCTGGTCGAGGCGGACAAAGGGTGAAAGCGGGCAGGCGGCGTCAAATGCCTTGGCTCGTTCCCAGGGATGCCCCTTGGCCTTGAGTTGATCCTGCAGTTCGCGCAGGGTCAGGTCCAGTGCCAGGCCGACACCGGCGATGGCGGCTGCGGCATCTGTCGGGCTTACGGTGCCGGACAGTGGCGTGCCGATCAGCAGGGCAATTTCCGTTTCGTAATGCACCGCGCCACGGCCGACCGGCAGATGGAAACCCTCGGCCAGCGGTACTACAGAGGTGGAGGGCTTGATGAACAGCAGCGGTTCGCTGGGAATCGGATTGTTCAGCTCGCGCGCATGTTCGGCATAGTTGCGTCCCACACAGACCACCTTGCCCATGGGCAAGGGGATTGAGGTGCCGTCGGAGTATTGGTGCTGGTATGCCATGACTCTGTCCTGCTTCTGATCGTTGAACTGCTCAGACAGCGAAAATCTTGCCTGGGTTCATGATGCCGTTCGGGTCGAACACCGCCTTGACCGCTTTCATCACGGCAATTTCCTCGGCGCTGCGGCTGTAACCCAGGTAATCGCGTTTGGTCATGCCCATGCCGTGCTCGGCGGAAATCGAGCCGTTGTAGCGTTTGACGATATCGAATACCCACTGGTTGACGCTGACGCACTTGGCGAAGAACTCGTCTTTGGGCATGGCGTCCGGCTTGAGGATGTTCAGGTGCAGGTTGCCGTCGCCGATGTGGCCGAACCAGACAATCTCGAAATCCGGGTAGTGTTCGCCAACAATGGCGTCGATGTCCCGCAGGAATGCCGGTACCTGGCTGATGGTCACCGAAATGTCGTTCTTGTACGGGGTCCAGTGGGAGATGGTCTCGGAGATGAATTCACGCAGCTTCCACAGGTTCTGCAGTTGCTGTTCGCTCTGGCTCATCACGCCATCCAGGACCCAACCCTGTTCCACGCAATGCTCGAAGGTTTCCAGTGCCTGGTTGGCGATCTCCTCGCTGACCGCCTCGAATTCCAGCAGGGCGTAGAAGGGGCAGTCGGTTTCGAAGGGCGCAGGCACGTCGCCGCGGTCCCTTATCTTGGTCATGGCCTTGTCGGAGAAGAACTCGAAGGCGGTCAGGTCCAGCTTGCCCTGGAAGGCATGCAGTACCGGCATGATGGAGTCGAAATCCGGCGTGCCCAGAACCATCGCGGTGAGGTTCTTCGGTGCCCGCTCCAGGCGCATGGTCGCCTCGACGACGAAGCCCAGGGTGCCTTCGGCACCGATGAACAGCTGACGCAGGTCATAGCCGGTGGCGTTCTTGACCAGCCCCTTGTTCAGTTCCATCAGCTCGCCAGCGCCGGTCACTACCTTGAGGCCGGCCACCCAGTTGCGGGTCATGCCATAGCGGATGACCTTGATGCCGCCGGCGTTGGTGCCGATATTGCCGCCGATCTGGCTGGAGCCTGCGGAGGCGAAGTCCACCGGATAATACAAACCCTGATCTTCAGCGTACTGCTGCAGCTGTGCAGTGACCACACCCGGCTGGCAGGTGACGGTGCGATCATAGGCATTGAAGTCGAGAATCCGGTTCATGTAATCGAAAGACACCACGATCTCGCCATTGGCGGCCACGGCAGCGGCCGACAAACCGGTGCGACCGCCGGATGGGGTCAGGGCCAGTTTGTGTTCATTGGCGAAGCGCACCACGGCCTGGACCTGCTCGATGCTTTTGGGGAACACGATGGCCAGCGGGGCTGGCTCGAACTGCTTGGTCCAGTCCTTTCCCCAGGTGGTCAGTGACTCACTGTCGGTACGAACCTTGTCGGCGTCGACCAGCGTTTTCAGGGTTTCAATGATGGCTTCAGGGGTCATGGCGGCTCTCAAACAAAATTCATGCAGCGCCTGAACACATTTCATGCTGTGAACAGGCATCTGGAAAAGGGAGATTATGCTAGCATATGCGGCTTCCGAAACAGGTCAGCGACGGAGAAAACGCCGAAAAACCTGACGGACCATCATACATCAGCATTACGGGTAACTGACACATGGCTAAAACCTCGCTGGACAAAAGCAAGATCAAGTTTCTGCTCCTCGAGGGTGTGCACCAGACTGCCGTCGACACTCTGAAGGCAGCCGGTTACACCAATATCGATTATCACACTGGCTCGTTGCCGGAAGAACAGCTCAAGGAAGCGATCGCCGACGCGCACTTCATTGGTGTTCGTTCCCGTACACAGCTGACTGCAGACGTGCTCCAGCACGCAGGTAAACTGGTAGCCATCGGCTGTTTCTGCATTGGCACCAACCAGGTTGATCTCGACACGGCCCGTGAAATGGGTGTGGCGGTATTCAACGCGCCTTATTCCAATACCCGTTCGGTTGCCGAGCTGGTGTTGGCCGAAGCCATTCTGTTGCTGCGCGGTATTCCCGAGAAGAACGCTGTTGCCCACCGTGGCGGCTGGCTGAAGAGCGCCACCGACTCCTTCGAAATCCGCGGCAAGAAGCTGGGTATCGTCGGTTACGGCTCCATCGGCACTCAGCTGTCGGTACTGGCGGAAAGTCTGGGCATGCAGGTGATTTTCTATGATGTGGTGACCAAGCTGCCGCTGGGCAATGCACAACAGGTCGGTTCGCTGACCGAGCTGCTGGGCACCGCTGACATCGTCACCCTGCACGTACCGGAAACCGCTGCTACCAAGTGGATGATCGGCGAGAAGGAAATCCGTGCCATGAAGAAGGGCGGTATCCTGATCAACGCTGCGCGTGGCACTGTTGTCGAGATCGACCGTATGCCTTGACAAAAACACAATCAAAAATGTTCACAAAATTGTCACCACCAACATTTTTTTGTCTGGTGTTGAAATTGTAGGAAATACGTTAGTTTGTAGGTCTGAACGCAAGAGCGGACGAGCTCGATGACCGG
>JASJKW010000197.1:0-3020 GCA_037621305.1 Pseudomonas sp. | reverse complement strand
GCGCTCGAACAGCAGGCTGCTGTGCACCGGGTCGATTTCAGTGATACCTAAAGCGAAACACACTGCCGAATTGGCCGCCGAGCCGCGCCCCTGGCAAAGAATATGCTGGCTGCGGGCAAAACTGACGATGTCATGCACCGTCAGGAAATAGCTTTCGTATTCGAGATCCTCGATCAACGCCAGCTCCTTGTCGATCTGAGTACGCAGTTCGACGGACACCCCTCCGGGCCATCGCCAGGCAATGCCCTGCTCGACCAATTGATGCAGCCAGGATGTCGGTGTGTGGCCTGCAGGTACTACTTCGCGGGGATAATGATACTCCAGGTCTCCCAGATCGAAACGGCAGCGATCGGCGATACGCAGGGTTTCGGCCAGCAGTTCTGCCGGATAGATCCCGGCCAGTGCCTCCCGGCTACGCAGGTGTCGTTCGCCATTGGCAAACAGCCAGTAGCCAGCCTCGTCTACTCTGCAATGATGTCGAATTGCTGTAATGGTGTCCTGCAATGCCCGTCGCCCGCGGGCATGCATATGCACATCCCCGGTAGCCACTGCGGGAATATTCAACGTCACGGCCAGGGTCCGTAACTGCGTCAGTCGCCGGGTATCGTCCGCCTCCCGATGCAGCCCAATGCCCAACCACAGACATCCGGGAAACACCTCACGCAACCAGTCACCGGTCCTGTTCTCCTCCGTTTTTTCGTTCTCTTCGGCCTCTGGCAACCAGATTGCCAGCAGGCCTGACATATCAGCGCAGAAATCGTCGCGCAGCAGCCGGTAGTGGCCCTTTTCTGCACGGCGTCGTGCCAGGGTTATCAACTGGCAAAGCCGCTGATAGCCCTGCAGGTTTTCCACCAGCAATACCAGTTTCGGTCCTTCTTCCAGGCGCATCTCGCTGCCGACGATCAACGGCAACTGATGCTCCTTGGCCGCCTGCCAGGCCCGCACGATGCCCGCCAGACTGCACTCATCGGTGATGGCCAACGCCTGATAACCTTGCTGACGGGCCCGGGCAAACAACTCATCAGCACTGGAGGCCCCCCGCTGAAAGCTGAAGTTGCTCAGACAGTGCAACTCGGCATAAGGCACGCTCATGCGAACCAGCCATGCAACATGAAAGAGCCCGAGCCATCTGCTGCCTGCCAGACCCAGGCGCGACGCCCATCTCGCGTGCGGACCAGATAATAGTCGCGGCGCAGATCCCCGGCATCCCACCAGCCGGACTCGATGCGCTCGGGACCGGCGATAATCTCCGGCAGCAGATCTCCCAGGGGTTGTGGCTCAGTCAACAACCAGCCCGGACGCGGCCGACTATCATGCGCTCCTGCTCCGCCACCGCTGACATCAGCACGCCAACTGCACTCGGGGCGGTGATCCGCCACGGCAACCAGGCCCTGGATAGCTTGATCCCCCAAGCGCGCCCGCAGACGTTCCCGCAGCTGTTCCCAGGGTTGAGATTGTTGTGGTCGCTGTTCAAACAAGGTCTGGGGCTGTGGCGCAAACGCAGGCAGGTTCTGCGCTGACAGCCGCAGCGCCAGCACCGGCGCAGGCAGCAGCAACTGTTCCAGCCGGCTGCGAACCACGTCAAACAGCAGTTGTGTATCGCGCTCCGGCGTCAGCAGCCCTATGGGCAACGGGGTAACCGTCTGGCTGCGGTGCTCCAGCCCCAGCATGAACTGTTGCACGCCACAGTCCCTGCCAGCGAGAAAGGCGTTCAGATCAGCCACCAGCCGCCGCACAGGAAACAACAGCGCCTGATGACTCTGAATCTCGAAATTGAACTCGATGCGCGCTTCAAATTCATCAGCGGGCTGATAACTGCCCAGCGCCAGCGGCTGATGACCCAACAAGGTATCCAGATGCGGCAGCACCCGTTTGGGAAAGCGTTTGGCCAGGGTATCTCGCGGCAAAACCAACAGCTGCTTTACCTGCCGCAGCCCCATGCGGGACAAAACAGACACACTATCGGCCTCCAACCCGCAGCGACTGATGGGCAAGCACTCGATCTGCTCGCGCAGAGTCGCATCGGCCACAGCAAGACCATCATGCACATTGGCCAATACCCGCGCCGCCGCTGGATTGGGCGCCAGCACAATGCGGTGTTGAAATCCCAGTTCTTTCAATTCATTGCGCAAACGTTGCTCAAAAAGCGGCCAGGGACCGAACAGACTCAGGCTGGACTCGACCTCCATCAACAGGGCCCGCGGGTAATCCAGACTGACATGGGAGCTGAAACGATAACCCCAGGCGGCCAGAAAATGCTGCCAGTGATCGATCTGTTGCTGATCATACTCGGCCACGGCAAAACCACTGGTGAGGGTTTGCGCTGCCAATAAGGTCTGGCCAGGTTTGAGGCCCCGTTGTCGCGCCGCCGGATTGGCAGCCCGGATCACCCGGCGCTGCGCCGGACCGGCAACCAGGACCAGCGGCTGCTCCTGATCGGCGCGGCTGCGCTGCGCGCCGTCCAGTGCCAGCTGCGTGAACAGAATGCAGGCCCAACGCATCCTTTAGCCCAACACAACAGGGCGCGACGCTTGCAAGGCGCCGCGACTCTTGAGCACCCGCACCTGTCGCGGATGGCAATCCACAGCCAGGCGCAGCGCCGCAGGCGAAGGGTTCACCGCTTCGCGCAAAGACCGGCAGGCAAACCCCAAGGTGTGTCCGGTCGCCGCTGCCAATTGCAGCCGCCGCAACCCTCGATCATCGATACGCTGCGGCCAGCACAGCACGGCAGCGCAGCTACCTGAACGCAGACATTGCTCCGCCGCCCACAGTGCTTCTCGCTCATCGGCATTGATCACCGTCATCCAGCGCAGATCAACACCCGCCGCAAGCCAGGCGTGGGGATAAGGTATATGCGGCGGTGCCACCAGCACTATTCTTTCACTGGCCCGGGTCAGCCGCGCCAGTGTCGGCCACAACAATTGCAACTCCCCTGCTCCCGGTGCCGCCAGCAGAATCTCACTGAGCGCCGCCTCCGGCCAGCCTCCCCCCGGCAGCACCGCATCCAACTGCGGATGACC
>JASJKW010000196.1:0-4419 GCA_037621305.1 Pseudomonas sp. | reverse complement strand
CCAGACGCACCAAGCAGGAAGCCCTGGAAACCCGTAATCAGATCATTGATGCGGCAGAGCTGTGTTTTTTCAATAAAGGTGTTTCGCACACCTCTCTGGCCGAGATAGCCAAAACGGCCGGAGTGACCCGCGGAGCGATCTATTGGCACTTCGAAAACAAGGGTGAAGTACTCGACGCACTATTGGTGCGGGCCAAGACACCCATTCAACATCTGGAAGAAGCCAGTCGCAACAGCGACGAACCCGATCCGCTTGGTCGCCTGCAAGCCATGATAGCCGAAGTATTCCGGCAAGCGGAACGAGACCCGGCCACCCGACGCATCAACGAGATCATCTTTCACAAGTGCGAATATACCGACCAAATGTGCGATCTGCGTGAACACATGCGCCAGCTGCGCCTGAAATCAGACAGCAAGCTGGAAAGTGCCTTGCGCAATGCCATTTCCAAAGGTCAGCTGGCCGCTGAACTGGATGTACCCATGGCTGCCCGCAGTGTGCATGCTTTCGTCATCGGCATGCTCGACATCTGGCTGCTGCGCCCCGAGGACTTCTCCCTGGCTGAGCGTGCCGACCAGCTCGCCCGGACGGTTATCGAGATGTTGCAGAACAGCCCAGCAATGCGACCATCAGAGACACTCTGAGAGCATGAACCAATCAACTGACAACCAAACTGTTGCCCTGTGCCGCCTCGATGATATCGCCGACCCTGGCAGCAAGGGCTTTCTGGTGCAGGGCCGGCAACTGTTCGCAGTGCGCCAGGGCCCGCAGGTCTTCGTCTACGCCAACCGCTGTCCGCACCGCGGCATTCCACTGGAGTGGGTGCCGGACCAGTTCCTGGACAGCTCCGGTCGGCTGATCCAGTGCGCCAGCCATGGTGCGCTGTTTCTACCCGAGTCAGGCGAGTGCGTGGCCGGCCCGTGCAGCGGCGCGAGCCTCACGCCCCTTGCCTGCCGTATTGAAGATGGCCAGGTCTGGCTGAGCTGATTGTCAGAGCGTCACCGGTAACTGCCCCAGCACTTCCAGCCCCAGCGGGGTCGGCTTGATCGACCATGCCAATACCAGCACCCCGGCTGCGACAGCCTCACGCAGCAGCTGACCGTACACCGGATCGATGTGATCCGCCGGCTGTACGCTGCGGATACCGCTGTGCATGACGCAGAACAGCAGACAGGCAGGTTGCCCCGCCTGCGCCAACAACGTCAGCTCACTCAGGTGTTTCTGCCCTCGCAAACTGACTGCATCCGGAAACGCACCCACACCGTCTCCCAGCGCCAGCGTCACGCTCTTGACCTCCACCACGTAACTGTCCGATTCGCTGGCAAGCAGAAAATCGAAGCGACTGCCGCCCGGCGTCAGGGTGACCTCGCGACGAATGCTGGGGTAGCCGGCCAACGGGGCGATCAGCCCCGCCGCCAGCGCAGCCCCTATAACCCCGTTGGCCCGCGCGCTATGAATACAAGCCAGCTCCCCTGGCGCGGTTTCCACCAGCTCCCAGGTGCCCGGCAGCTTGCGCCCTGGTTTGTGCTGCAGAGTGACCCAGACTCGACTCCCCGGCTCACCGCAGTTTTTCATCGACCCGGTGTTGGGGCAGTGCACTGTCAGTTCGCGCCCATCATCCAGTCGGACATCCGCCAGAAAGCGCTTGTAACGCTGCACCAGCGTGCCGGCAATCAAGTCCGGCTGATAAGGAATCAGCATCCCGGCCAGCTCTGCAATCCGCGCGCGATACGCTCCACTGCCTGCTCGAGACGTTCCAGGGAATTGGCATAGGCGAACCGCACATGCTCAGTCGAACGATAGTGACCGAAATCCAGACCCGGCGTGATGGCGACATGCTCGGTTTCGATCAGATGCTGGCAGAGGCGCTGGCTGTCCGTACCGAAGGCGCTGGCATCGGCATACAGGTAAAAGGCACCCTCGGGCGTCTGCGGAATGCCAAAGCCCAGCTCGCGCAACGCCGGCAGCAGAAAGTCACGCCGGCGATGGAAAGCCTCACGGCGCGTTTCGCAGATGGCCAGACTTTCCTCACTGAAAGCGGCCAGCGCTGCCCGCTGTGACAGATGTGGCGCACATATGTACAGGTTCTGCGCCAGCTTCTCCAATTCCGGCACCGCCGCTTCAGGGGCAATCAGCCAGCCCAGTCGCCAGCCGGTCATCCCGAAATATTTGGAAAAGCTGTTCAGTACCCAGGCATCGGGCGCCACTTCCAGCACCGAGGCAGCATCGCAGCCGTAGGTCAGACCGTGGTAGATCTCATCCACAATCAACTGCCCGCCCAGCCGCCGCGTCGTGTCCGCCAGCAATTTGAGCTGCTCCCGACTGAGCACACTGCCGGACGGATTGGCCGGCGAGGCGCAGAGCACCGCCGCGCTATCCGCGTCCCAGTGTTGCTCCACCATCTCCGCCGTCAGCTGATAGCCGCTGTGCGCATCAGCCGGAATCAGCGTCGCCTGCCCTTCAACCAATCGCAGAAAATGCCGATTGCAGGGGTAGGCCGGATCAGCCATCAACACCTTGTTGCCGGGATCAACCAACAATGCGCTGACCAGCAGCAACGCGCCAGAGCCACCCGGCGTGATCACCACTCGCCGCGGGTCAAGATCGATCCCGTAACGCTGCTGATAGAAGCCCGCGACGGCCTCACGCAACGCGGGAAGCCCCAACGCCGGAGTATAGTCGGTGTGACCGGCGGCGAGCGCGGCTTGACCCGCGCGCATGATGGGCTCCGGCGTACCGAAATCCGGCTCGCCGATTTCCATGTGGATGACATCACGACCTTGCGCCTCAAGTGCCTTGGCCCGCTCCAGCACCGCCATGACATGAAAGGGCTCGATCTCCCCGATACGGCGCGCCCAGCGCTGCTTCAACATGACTACCTCCGCCTGAACCACCGGCAAAAAAACGCCATGATACCCGTGGCACCGACCCTGCGCCAAAACAGATGCCGCCGTAGAACATCGAAATAAAACCAAACCAGGGGCCCACAACCTTCCTGCATTTAGGGCTATGCTGACTGTCATGGATTTCGGAAATGATTTTACCGCGGCAAAAAGTAGCTTCGCGGATCGGGTTCTGGTAGTTTTGCCCGCTTGCAGGCCACAGGCCGCACCCCCGCCGGTCAATAGTGGTGTCGACCTGGCACAGGATGATTGAGCTAAAAGTGAGGCTGTTCTCATGCCCAGCAATACCAAAGAAAAAAATGCAGTGTTGATTCGCGGCTTCGTCCCATACAAGGAAGAAAAAGGCGAGGAGTACATGAACGAGCGCCAGCTCGAGCATTTCGCCAACATCCTCAATGGCTGGAAGCGCGAACTGATGGAAGAAGTTGATCGTACCGTGTCCTACATGCAGGACGAGGCAGCCAACTTCCCCGATCCGGCCGACCGCGCCAGCCAGGAAGAAGAATTCAGCCTGGAACTGCGTACCCGCGATCGCGAGCGCAAACTGATCAAGAAGATCGATCAGACTCTGCAGAACATCGAAGATGACGATTACGGCTTCTGCGACTCCTGCGGCGTCGAAATCGGCATTCGCCGTCTCGAAGCTCGTCCTACGGCCACCCTTTGCATCGATTGCAAAACGCTGGCCGAAATCAAGGAAAAGCAGATCGGCGGCTGATCCGCATCAGACCTGAGGGCAGACAGCCGCACCCGCAGCTGTCTGCCGCAGATCGATTCATCCTGCAAGGCCGCGCTGCCATGCCCTCCCCCTATATCGGGCGCTTCGCCCCTACTCCCAGTGGTTATCTGCATTTCGGCTCATTGCTTGCCGCCGTCGCCAGCTATCTGGACGCACGCCATCATCAAGGGCAATGGCTGATCCGGGTCGAGGATCTCGACACCCCGCGCAACGTGCCCGGCGCCATTGACCACATTCTGCATACCCTTGACGCCTATGGCCTGCATTGGGATGGCGAGGTCGTACGCCAGAGTGATCGGCTTGCGCTCTATCAGCAGGTGATCGATGACTGGCTGGAAACCGGTCAGGCCTATCATTGCGACTGTTCACGCCAGACCATTCTCAACCATGGCGGGGTCTATCCGGGTATCTGCCGGGAGCGAGGCCTGCCCGCTGCAACAGATCATGCCGTGCGCCTGCGGGTCAGCGACCAGACAATGGTCTTTCAGGATCGCCTGCAAGGCGAATTTCGCCAGCAGCCGGCCACCACCTCGGGGGACTTCATCATCCGCCGGCGTGACGGCATCATCGCCTATCAGCTGGCAGTGGTGATCGATGATATTGCCCAGCAGGTAACCGATATCGTGCGGGGTGCCGACCTGCTGGACTCGACGCCCCGGCAATTATGGCTATATCAGCTGCTGCAGCAACCCGCCCCGCGCTATCTGCATGTGCCACTGGTGATGCGCCATGACGGTGAAAAGCTCAGCAAACGCCTCGGCTCGACGCCACTGGAACCCC
>JASJKW010000195.1:0-3003 GCA_037621305.1 Pseudomonas sp. | reverse complement strand
CGACCTGGCCGTATTGATCACCGGCGAAACCGGGGTCGGTAAGGAACTGGTGGCCAGAGGGGTGCATGCCCGATCAAATCGAGCCCGGGCACCGCTGATCTATCTCAACTGCGCGGCACTGCCGGAAAGCCTGGTTGAAAGCGAGCTGTTCGGCCATACCCGCGGCGCGTTCTCTGGCGCGGTGCAAAGCCGTGTCGGCAAGTTCGAGCTGGCCCACGGCGGTACGCTGTTTCTCGATGAGGTGGGCGAGTTGCCGCTGACGGTCCAGCCCAAACTGCTGCGCGCACTGCAAAGCGGCGAGGTACAGCGCCTCGGCAGCGACAACCATCATCAGGTGGATGTACGCATCATCGCCGCCAGTAACCGTGATCTGCACCGGGAAGTGGCGGAGGGACGCTTTCGTGCCGACCTCTATCATCGTCTCGGGGTCTATCTCATCGCGGTACCCAGTCTGCGCGAACGGCACAAGGATGTGTTGCTGCTGGCAGGGCATTTTCTCGAACAGAATCGACGCCGTATCGGCCTGCGTGGTCTGCGGCTGGATGCTAGTGCCCGCGAAGCATTGCTGGCCTACTCCTGGCCGGGTAACGTGCGCGAGCTTGAGCATATGATCAGTCGCGCTGTCCTCAAGGCGCAGGCTGGCCAGGATGGCAACCGTCGCCTGCTGACCATCACGGCCGAGCTATTGGAGCTGAACAGCTCATCGACGGATATTGCACCTCGGACAGGCACGCTCCGAATCAGTCCGACGGTTGCCGACACCCTCTCGCCTTCGACCGGGCTGACCCTGCGCGAAGCCACCGAAGCGTTTCAGGTGCAGCTGATCCGCCAGACCCTGGAAAACCATGCCCATAACCAGAGCCGCGCCGCCGAGGCGCTGGGCGTGGACCGTGGCAACTTTTCGCGACTGGTGAAACGCCTGGGGGTTTGAAAGCACGGCCTGGCGTCAGGCCCCTCAAGAATCGCGCTTGCGATCCGCGCTCTCGAGAAAATGCGGCAGCACATTGAGGATAAACAGCATCAGCAGCGTCGCAAATACCGCAGTGGCTTCAAGGCCGAGACCAACACAGACGCCGACGGCCGCAGTCATCCAGACCCCGGCTGCGGTGGTCAGCCCCTTGACCGAGTTCATCTTGTCGCCCTTGATGATGGTACCCACGCCGAGAAAACCGATACCGGCCACAATACCCTGCACCACCCGGCTCATGGCGTCATCGCCAGCCCCTACCAGCTCGGAACCCAGCACGAACAAGGCCGCGCCCGTGCACACCAGCATATGCGTACGCACACCGGCGGCCTTGCCGTGAGTTTCACGTTCGTAGCCGAGCAAACCACCGAGCAAGGTTGCCAGCAACAGGCGCAGGCTGACACGGGTGGCCTGCTCGACATCCGTCAGGTCGGAAAACTCACTGACCAAGGTGGTCAGAATGATCTCGGAGACATCCATTGGTCTGCTCTTGCCTCGTCAGCTGTACGCTTGCAGCATAGCATTCAGGTTGCCCGTCACCGGCTCGCCGGCTGGCGCAGGATTTCCCGGTGCAGCAAGCGGCCCCAGGTTGAGCCGGGCGCGACCCGCCAGACCTGATGGTGCAATTGCGCCATGGCCTGCGCATCCTGCGCCAGCAAACTCTGTTCGGTACGATCAAGGCTCTCTGGTCCCTGCGCCAGGCAGCGCTGACAAAGCATGTTCAGACGCTGACGCCGCAGCCCCGACGCAGCTGTACGCCCCAGCGACACCTGCAGCGCATTGTGCCCGGGGTGGATGATCGACTCGCAGAAGCCGGGCTGCCGCTTTCCCGCCAAGGGACTGGATGTCATGTCTTCAAGCAGCTTCGAACCGAAAGCCTCTTCGCCCGTCATCAGCCAACCGCGTCGCCTCAGGCGCTGCCCCAATTGCACACGACTGAGCATCACGGAAATCGGCGCGGCAAACATCAACGGCAGCGCGACCGGCAACGACCAATAGAAGAACATCGGCTTGAGCCATAACGCGAACAGCGCCCAGCTCAACCCGAGAATCGAACCGGGGGCCTGATAGATGAATGCCTCAAGCCAGCCAGTTTCGCTGGTCCGGTTCTGCCCTGCCCAGCGCAGATTGACGTTGGACAGGGCCTCGGCGACATACCGTGAGTGGGACAACATGCGGATCGGCGCCAGCAAAGCCGACACGACAATCTCCAGGAACACACTGCCGAGCAGCCGGAAGAATCCGCCAAAGGCGCGCACCCGCTGCGTCAGCGCGGCGTCCGCCAGACCCAGAAACTTGGGCAGAAACAGCAAACCAAAGGTGCAGAGCACCAGGGCCGCGGCCCGATAAGGCTGCCACTGCGGCCACAGCGGAAACAGTTGATACGGATCAGGAAAGTAATTGATCGGCCACAGCACCAGGCGGGTGGTAGCGATAGTGGTCAGTATCAGAAAGGCCAACCACAAAGGTGAGGCGAGATAAGACATGATGCCGTTGAGAAAGGCCATGCGATGGGCGAATTTCAGTTTGCGGCTGCCCAGCATCAACCACAGGTGCTGCATGTTGCCCTTGACCCAACGCTGGTCCCGGGTCAGCTCGTCGACCAGCGACGGGGGTGACTCCTCCCAACTCTCCTGCAAGCCCGGCTCCAGCCAGACCTCGTATCCGGCACGCCCCAGATAGGCCGCCTCGACAAAATCATGGCTCATGATGGGGCCGCGAACCAGACCCCAACCCGGCAACTTGCGCAGCCCGCAGTGGGCCATGAAGGGCTTTACCCGCAGAATCGCGTTATGCCCCCAGAACGCCGCCTCACCGAGTTGCACCGCCGCCAGCCCGGTAGTGAACAGGGGACCGTAAAGCTGACTGGAGAACTGCTGAACCCGGGCAAACAGTGAACGCCCGTTGAGCAATGCGGGGCTGGTCTGCAGAATGCCGACTGCCGGATGACATTGCATCAGCTGGACCATCTTCACCAGCGTATCGCCCCCCATGAGGCTGTCCGCATCCAACACCACCATGTAGTCGTAAGCACG
>JASJKW010000194.1:0-2519 GCA_037621305.1 Pseudomonas sp. | reverse complement strand
ACAAACGCACAGCAACGAATTGCTTGACGACCATAGAGCATTGGAACCACCTGATCCCATCCCGAACTCAGTAGTGAAACGATGCATCGCCGATGGTAGTGTGGGGTTTCCCCATGTGAGAGTAGGTCATCGTCAAGCGCTATACCGAAACGCCCCGATCTGGAAACAGATCGGGGCGTTTCTCTTTGTTTTTTCGGGTTTTTTAAACGCTTATTCCTTATCCTTTGGAGTAATAAGCAAAACGGTATAACACATATATTGTTATATACAAGCGTCTTCGTTATGCTCTTCGGCCTGATTAATCAATAGCAGTAAGCTGCCTGGAGGATGTATGACCACCAACCGTTCCCTGTTCAAGCGCGCTAGTCGTCTCGGTGGGGCGCTGATGTTGAGCGTTGGTTTATCCGTTGGTCACGCCCAGGCGGCAGATCAGGAGTTGCTCAACTCGTCGTACGATATTGCCCGTGAGCTGTTCTCTGCCTACAACGAGCTGTTCACCGAACAGTGGCAGAAAGAGACTGGCAAGACGGTTGAGATCAAGCAGTCGCATGCCGGCTCGTCTCGCCAGGCGCAAGCCATTCTTCAGGGGCTGCGGGCGGATGTGGTAACTTATAACCAGGTGACCGATGTCGACATCCTGCATGAGCGCGGCAACCTGATTCCGGAAGATTGGCGCGACCGTCTACCCAATGCCAGCTCGCCTTATTATTCGACCATGGCTTTCCTCGTGCGCAAGGGTAACCCGAAGAACATTCAGAACTGGGACGACCTGGCCCGTGAAGGCGTGAGTTCGGTACTTCCCAACCCGAAAACCTCCGGTAACGGCCGCTATACTTATCTGGCCGCATTGGGCTACGCACAGAAAACCTATGGTGATGATCAGGAGGCGATTGATGGCTTCCTCCGCACCATGCTGGGTAATGTGGCGGTATTCGACACCGGCGGACGTGGTGCAACCACCACCTTTGTTGAGCGCGGCATCGGTGACGTACTGCTGACCTTTGAATCGGAAGTGAACAATATTGCGGCGCAGAATGAAGGTTATGAAGTGGTCGTGCCGAAAATCAGCTTCCTCGCCGAGTTCCCAGTAACCTGGATCGACAAGAGCGTCAAGCAAAACGGTACCGAAGAGCTGGCCAAGGCTTATCTGGAAGGGCTGTATTCCGAAGATGCACAACGTCTGATTGCCGGCTTCTACAACCGTGTGCACAACGAGACGGTGAAAGCCGAGTTCTCTGAGCAGTTTCCGGAAGTCGAGCTGTTGCCGGTGGAGGAGATTGGCGGTAGCTGGGAAAATGTCATGAAGGTGCATTTCGCCAGTGGTGGTAAACTTGACCAACTTCAACGTCGGTAAAATAGTTTTCAGATGAATCGATCTTTCTCCGGTCTGTTACCGGGCCGTTCCAGCCAACCCGGCAAGCGTGTCTTGCCGGGTTTTGCTTTGAGTCTCGGCGTCTCACTGTTTTTCATCAGCATTGTCCTGTTGTTGCCTCTCACTGGCCTGATCATGCAGACCACCGGCATGGGCTGGGATCAATATTGGGCGGTTGTCACAGATGAGCGGGTGGTGGCGTCCTACAAGGTAACCCTTTGGACTGCTGCGATTGCCTCGGTAATCAATGGGCTGGTTGGCCTGTTACTTGCCTGGGTGCTGGTGCGTTATGACTTTCCCGGCAAGCGCATCATGGATGCGTTGATCGACCTGCCTTTTGCACTGCCTACGGCGGTCGCGGGGATTACCTTGACCGCCTTGTTTACCGCTGATGGCTGGTACGGACAGTTTCTCACCGCCCTGGGCATCAAGGTGGCTTTCACGCCACTGGGCATCATAGTGGCAATGTCATTCACCAGCCTGCCTTTTGTCGTGCGAACGGTTCAACCCGTCCTGGAAGATCTGGCACCTGAGGATGAAGAAGCCGCGGTCAGTCTGGGAGCCTCTGACTGGACGGTGTTTCGCAGAATACTCTTCCCGGCGATGTGGCCGGCACTGATGACCGGTGTGGCCTTGTCATTCACCCGCAGCCTTGGTGAATTCGGTGCGGTGATCTTCATCGCCGGCAACATGCCCTACGTCAGTGAGGTCATCAGTCTGATGATCTTTGTGCGATTGCAGGAATTCGATGCTGCTGCTGCCAGCGCTATCGCCTCGGTGGTACTGATCGCTTCGCTGATTCTGTTGCTGGGTATCAATCTATGGCAGGCGCGTTATCTGCGCCGGTTGCACGGACGGTAACGGGCATGCATGAACGCAAAACAATGCGCGCAGGTGATCAGTCCTGGGTGAAATGGTCATTGATTGGTCTGGCCATGCTGGTAACCATGTTGATGCTGGTCATCCCGTTGATCGTCATCTTCACCCAGGCATTCGCCGGAGGTGGCGCCAATTACTGGGCCAACCTGACCGACAGCTACACCCTGCATGCTATTGGACTGACCTTGATGGTGGCAGCACTGACAGTACCCATCAACCTGGTCTTCGGGGTGCTGCTGGCCTGGCTGGTCACGCGCTTCGACTTCCC
>JASJKW010000193.1:0-15245 GCA_037621305.1 Pseudomonas sp. | reverse complement strand
CCGAGGAGCGTCTGGCGCTGCTCGGCTATGCGCCCGCGAACATTGCCGCAGCGCCGGCGGCGCCTGTCGAGCCGGTCACGGCGAGTGTCGTCAGTCAGACCTCGGATGAAACAGAAGAGGCAGAAGAAGAGCTCGATGCCGAGCTGCTGGAAATCTTCGTTGAAGAAGTCGGCGAAGTGCTGGAAACGCTCGACGAGTATACGCCCCGCTGGCAGGCCGATGCGCAGGACATGGCAGCCCGCGCCGAGGTGCGTCGTGGTTTTCACACCCTCAAGGGCAGTGGCCGCATGGTCCGCGCCGGGGTGTTGGCCGAGTTGGCCTGGTCGATCGAGAATATGCTCAATCGGGTCATCGACGGCAACGTACCGCTTACCCAGCCGATATTTGCCACCGTCAATGCCGTCCGCGCGCTGGTGCCCGCCTTGCTGGATGATTTTGCTGC
The DNA here is from genome assembly GCA_037621305.1 of Pseudomonas sp. Taxonomy (GTDB): domain Bacteria; phylum Pseudomonadota; class Gammaproteobacteria; order Pseudomonadales; family Pseudomonadaceae; genus Halopseudomonas. The sequence goes on along the minus strand of JASJKW010000193.1, from coordinate 14,803 downwards.
CGGCCGGCAGCAGCAGCTGCCTGAAGTGGAGCAGCTGACAGAACAGGCAGATGCCTTGTCCCGTGGCGAAAGCCTGCCGGTGTTCGATGAGATCGAAGAGCCGGCATTGGCTGCCGTGGATCTTGCGGACCTCGCCTTGCCCGAGGCGCAGGACGAGGTCGAGCCACTGGCCGACGAGGCCTTCTTGCTGCTTGATGAGGCGCTGACCGAGCCGCTGCTGGAAGCTGATGAACTGCCCATGGCGTTCGCGTCGTCAGTCGACACCGAACAGCCTTACTTGTCGGATGACCAGAGCGAAGCCGTAGCAGTTATTGACGTGGAGCAGTCGGAGCCGCTGGAAGAAACTGTCGTTGAAGCGGCGGACGAGCCGGTCCAGGCGGAGCTTGATCCGCTGCTGCTGAAGATATTCCGTACCGAAACCCAGACGCATATCGAGCAGGTCAACGGCTATATCGGCCTATGTGATCAGCACGGCCTGCCATACCCGTTGAGCGATGCCTTGCAGCGCGCCTTGCATACACTCAAGGGCAGTGCGCACATGGCCGGCATCCAGCCGATCGCGGTACTGGCGACGCCGCTGGAAAAGCTGGCCAAGGACTTCAAGGGCAACCTGATTCCGGCCGACCAGGCTGTCGTCGAGTTGCTGCGCGATGCAGTGAGCATGCTCGAGACCTGGCTGGGACGGGTCGATGCAGCGTCCGACCAGGTTGTTCCCGGTACCCAGACCTTCCTGCAGCGCCTGGATGTGGTCTACCAGGATGCCATGCAGAAACACGACAGCAGTCGTTCCGATCTGGACGGCTCGTCCGATGCCGGGCTGCTGTCGATCTTCCTTACCGAGGGTGTTGATCTGCTGCTGGATGCGGCGGACGAGCTGGCACTGTGGCCGCCGGTCGCGGCTATTGATCATGCCGGTCTGGCGCGGGCCTTGCGCGCGCTGGCCGAGGTGGCTGCAGAAGTCGAGCTGCTGCCCATCGAGGAGCTCTGTCAGGGTCTCGAAGATGCGCATGAAGCGCTGGTCAGCCAGCGTCTGTTGTTGAGCGCCGAGGTTGCCGACTGCCTGGCCCAGAGTCATGAACGCCTGATCGGCATGATGGATCAGGTCGCGGCGCATCAGCACGTGCATCCTGCTGGGGACGAGTTGAACGCATTGCAGGCGCTGTTTCAGGTAGGCAACGAGACTGTGCCCATGGCACCAGTAGCGAGTGCCGCTGCCGAAGTGTCGGCCAATACCTGGAATCTGGGTGATGTGGGTACCGATGCCGAGCTGGTGGATATCTTCCTTGAAGAAGCCCAGGAAATTCTCGATACGTCCTCCAGCAGTCTGCAGCATTGGCTGACAGATACCAGTAACGAGGCGCCGCTGCATGCTCTGCTGCGTGATCTGCATACGCTCAAGGGCGGCGCGCGCATGGCGGAAATTCGCCCGGTGGGTGATCTGACCCACGAGCTGGAATTCCTTTATGAAGGGCTGGTGGCGCAGCGCTTTACGCCGGTGGAAGGGTTGCCCGAGCTGCTGCTGGCCTGTCAGGACGCCCTGACCGAGATGGTCGAAGGTATTGTCGCGGACAGGTCGATCAGTGATGGCATGCAGCTGATTCGGGTGATTCGCGACTTCCGTGCGCAGCCGGATCGGCCACCGCAATGGCCCACCGAGGCCGTTGCCGAACCGCTCCCAGCCACGCCCGCCGAAGCGCCCATACCAGCGCCATCCGTTACGCTGGCTGCCGACTCGGGCATGCTTGGCATGTTTATCGAAGAAGCCCGGGAGCTGATGCAGCCCTGTGCCGACCTGCTGAGCCGCCGGGAAACCGAGTCCGCGGCGGCGGATGAGCTGTTGCACCGCATCCAGACACTCAAGGGCAGTGCGCGCCTGGCCAGCCACAAGACGGTGGCCGAACAGGCGCGGCTGCTGGAAACCACCTTGCAGCAGGCAGAACCCGGTCAGAATGACAGCCTGAGTGCGATGTTGGCCGAGCTGCAGAATAGCGTCGAGCAACTGGCCGGTGGTCAGTTGTTCCCCAGCAGCGACTGGACGCTACCGACCGTTGCCCCCGCGGCTTCGTTGCCGACACCGACACCGGCAGCGGCAGCGCCGGAGCGGACCCTGGCAGACATTCGCACCATTCTGCAACAAGCCATGGATGGGACCGGCCCGTCGCGTACCGCGGGCAGCCGCGGTGGCATGCAGGAGACCATCAAGGTGCCTGCCGGGCTGCTTGAAGATCTGGTCAACCTGGCTGGTGAGACATCCATCTTCCGCGGCCGCATCGAGCAGCAGGTCAGTGATATCAGCCAGACGCTGACCGATATGGAAAGCACCATCGAGCGGGTCCGTGACCAGTTGCGACGGCTGGATATGGAAACCCAGGCGCAGATTCTGTCGCGCCACCAGGAGGAGATAGAGCAGGGCTACGAGGACTTCGACCCGCTGGAAATGGACCGTTATTCCCAGCTGCAGCAATTGTCGCGCTCCTTGTTCGAGTCCGCTTCGGACATGCTCGATCTGAAGGAAACCCTGGCCACCCGAAGCCGCGATGCGGAAACCCTGCTGTTGCAGCAGGCGCGGGTCAACACCGAATTGCAGGAAGGCCTCATGCGGACGCGCATGGTGCCCTTCGAGCGCTTGTTGCCTCGGCTGCGCCGGGTGGTACGACAGGTCTCCAGCGAACTGGGCAAACAGGTCAGCCTGGCGGTGGGCAATGCCGAAGGCGAAATGGATCGTAGCGTGCTCGAGCGCATGATGGGTCCGCTCGAACACATGTTGCGCAACGCCGTCGACCACGGGATTGAAATGCCAGCGCAGCGGGCTGCTGAAGGGAAACCGGAAGAAGGCAATATCAGCCTGGATGTGCACCGCGAAGGCAGCGAAATCGTCATTCGATTGAATGATGACGGCCGGGGCGTCGACTTGCAGGCCGTGCGCAACAAGGCGGTGGAACGGGGTCTGATGGACGCCGATGCGGCGCTGACCGACCAGGAAGTGCTGCAGTTCATTCTGGAGGCGGGTTTCAGTACCGCCGAGCAGGTGACGCAGATCTCCGGGCGGGGTGTCGGCATGGACGTGGTCAATGCCGAGATCAAGCAGCTGGGCGGCAGCATGACGCTGTTCACCGAATCCGGTCTGGGCACCACCTTCATCATTCGCCTGCCTTTCACCGTGTCGGTGAACCGGGCGCTGATGGTGTATTCAGGTGAAGACCTGTATGCCATCCCGCTGAATACCATTGAAGGGATCGTGCGTATCTCCGGCTATGAGCTGGAAGCCTATTACGCCCCGGATGCGCCGCCCTTCGAATATGCCGGCAAGCATTATGATCTGCGCTATCTCGGTGATCTGCTGGTCACGGGGCAGCAGCCCCGCCTCGGTGGCCACAGCCTGCCGCTGCCGGTGATTCTGGTGCGCGGTGCCGAGCACAGTGTCGCGGTGCAGGTTGATGCGCTGGCCGGTTCCCGGGAAATCGTGGTGAAGAGCCTCGGCAAGCAGTTTGCCGTGGTGCCCGGTATTTCCGGGGCGACCATTCTGGGTGACGGTCGGGTGGTGGTGATTCTGGATCTGCTCGCGGTGATTCGTGCGCAGCAGGCCCTCTACTCGCAGCAGAAGCTGGCGGCTGAACGGGCCATTGCGGTCATACCGCAGGCTCGCCGGTCGACCCTGGTGATGGTGGTGGATGACTCCATCACGGTACGCAAGGTGACTACCCGACTGCTCGAACGTCACGGTATGGAAGTGGTGACCGCGAAGGATGGTGTTGATGCGGTTGCGCGGCTGCAGGATATCCAGCCGGACATCATGCTGCTGGATATCGAGATGCCGCGCATGGACGGGTTCGAAGTGGCTACTCGGGTGCGCCATGACGAGCGGTTGAAGGACCTGCCGATCGTCATGATCACCTCGCGTACCGGGGAGAAACACCGCGAGCGGGCGCGCAGTCTGGGGGTGGACGAATACCTCGGCAAGCCCTACCAGGAAACCCAGTTGCTGGAGGTTATCGGTAGTCTGGTCAATCTGCGTGACTGAGGCGCCGGCGGTCGCGCTGCTGGTGAGTTCCGAGCGCGGTCGCCTGGCGTTGCAGCAGACAGTAAGCCGTTTCGGCTTTCGGGTGGTGTTTGACACGGCGCCAGTGGGCGTGGACGTTGCGGAGTTGGCCGGGGTCGTTGCCGATCTGTGGCTGCTGGATATGGCGGATGAGTCGGTGCTGGTCGACTGGTTGCTGGAATACAGCCCGGTACCGGTGGTGATGGGATCAGGTGAGATACCGTCTCCGGAGGATGAGGAACATGTGCGCTGGCAACGCCGGCTATACGGCAAGCTCACTACCTTGCTCGGGGAGCCGGCGCATGCGCCACCGGCGTTGACGCCGCAGGCGCCGGCACCGGCCGCAGCATGTTGCGTGTGGTTGCTGGGCGCTTCACTGGGTGGGCCGGCGGCAGTCAAGCGGTTCCTTGATGCGCTGCCGGCGGATGCCCCCATCGCCTTTGTCTATGCACAGCATATCGATGCGGGCTTCGAGCAGCAGTTACCACACATACTCGGGCGGCAGAACGCCTGGCAGATTCGCAATAGCGTCGAAGGCCGTCGCCTGCAGCACGGTGAAGTATTGGTTGCGTCGATCGGCCGAGCGCTGAGTTTCGGGCCGCAAGGTCAGGTCCAATTGCATGATCGGCCCTGGCCGGGTGCCTACCAGCCGGCCATCGAAGTGTTGCTGGATGAGGTTTCCCAGGCCTATGCGCCGAGCTGCGGCGCGATCATTTTCAGTGGTATGGGGGAGGATGGCGTCGCTGCCTGCGGGCGCATGCGTCGGCAGGGTATGGAAGTCTGGACTCAAAGTGCTGTCAGCGCCGCCAGTGCGACCATGCCCCAGGCGGTGCAGTTGGCTGGGCACAGCAGCCGCGAAGGTTCGCCCGAAGAGCTGGCCGCAGCCATGCGTCAATGGCTTGAACAGGAACGTCCGCCGAGCGCCTGAGCGCCGCGGACATCAAGAGGATTCACGGAATGTCAGATGCACTGGAAAGCCTCAATGGCCTGGTTGTCCCCTTGGCGGAGCAATCCCTGTTGCTGCCCAACGTGGCAGTGGCGGAGTTGGTCGGTTATCGCCTGAGTCAGGCGGCAGAGCAGGGGCCGGCATGGTTTCTCGGCTGGACCCTGTGGCGGGATCAGCGGGTGCCGGTCATCGATCCGGACGTGTTGATGGGGCACGCCGAGGAGCCGCCCCAGGCGCCCCGTGCCTTGATCCTCAACGCGGTGGGTGAGAGCTCGGGGTTGAGCTTCATCGCACTGCGGGTGCACGGTATTCCCCGCTCGAAGAAGGTGCTGCGCGGAGAAATCGACGCTGCAGGCCTTGCCAGAGAATTCATCAGCCAGCCGGTACGCCTGGCCGATGAAGCGGACACCCTGCTGATTCCGGATCTGGCGGCCATCGAGCGGGCGTTGGAGCAGTCGGGAGTACTGCGGGCCTGAGCCGCTCAGGACGCCTGTACCGGAAACAACAGTCGCGCCTCGGTACCCCCGCCGGCGCGGTTGAGCAGTTGCACACTGATGCCGTGGCTGTCGGCGATGCGCTTGACGATCGCGAGGCCCAGCCCGGTGCCCTTGGTGGAGCGGGCGCGGTCGCCGCGAATGAAAGGCGTGAACAGATCTTCTCCTTCACTCTGGTCGATACCCGGGCCGCGGTCCAGCACGCTGACCACGACGCACGGATGAATGGCGCTGGGTTCCAGGTGGCTGCAGATCTCCACCCCGGTGCCGCCATGGTTGAGGGCGTTTTCTATCAGGTTGGTCAGCAGGCGTTTGATCGACAGGCGGCGCAGCAGCAACTCGGGAACGGGCTCCAGGCACAGGCGTACCAGCTCATCACTGGCGTTCACCGGGGTCACCACTTCACGAATCAACCCGTTCAGATCACAGGGCTCACAAGGCTCGGCGCTGCCGTCACGGATGTACGCCATGAACTGGTCGAGAATCGCGTCCATATCCTCGATATCGCGAATCATGCCTTCGGTGAGCTCCGGCTCGACATCCGACATCAGCTCGGTGGACAGGCGCATGCGCGTCAATGGCGTCCGCAGGTCATGGGACACCCCGGCCAGCAGTAATGAACGGTCACTGTTGGCCTGTTCCACATCCTGCGCCATCTGATTGAACGCACGGTAGACCTCGGCGATCTCCGCCGGGCCGCTGGTGTCCAGCAGGCGCACGCTGTGGCCCTGGCCGATGCGTTGTGCGGCGCGCTCCAGGGTTTTCAACGGACGGTTGAGCTGGCGCACGAATATCCAGGCCGCACCGGTGGAGAGCATGCCGATCAGGCCCAGCCAGCTGACCACCAGCCAGATCCGCTGTCCGCGCAGGGGGTGAGCATAGAGCGGTACCTTCAACCATTGATCGCCATAGCCGGGTTGGTGCACCCAGATGGCGGGCTGCTCCTGGGTCTGCACGCGGATCTGGGTGCGGTCACCGAGCTCGTCACGCAGTTGATTGGTGAACACCCCGGAGTAGGGCCAGTGAATTTCGCCGGCGGGAACCTGACTTTCGGGTACCAGCTCCAGCCCGGTGAGTGCCTCCAGATCCGCCCGGGCATCGGGGCCGCTGGCCCAGTAGGCCTGTACCAGCATCGCGCTGCCATGGCTGTATTGCCGGTCGACCAGCAGATCCTCGTTGCTCATCAGATAGACCAGCGTGAGGATTTTCGAGAACAGCGTGACCAGCAGTACCAGCAGCAGGGTACGGGCAAAAAAGCTGCGCGGCAGCAGCGGATGCCAGCCGGGGCCGCCCTTCACTGTTGCTGGCCATCCGGAACAAAGACATAGCCGACACCCCAGACAGTCTGGATATAGCGCGGCTTGGATGGATCGGGTTCGAGCAGGCGGCGCAGGCGGGAGATCTGCACGTCGATGGAGCGCTCCAGCGCATCCCATTCACGTCCGCGGGCCAGTTGCATGAGTTTGTCGCGGGTCAGCGGCACGCGCGGATGATGCACCAGCGCCTTGAGGACCGAGAACTCCCCGGAGGTCAGCATGTGCACTTCGTCGCCGCGCTTGAGTTCGCGGGTCGCCAGGCTGAGCACGAAATCACCGAAGGTGACTTCATTGTCATCGGCCGAAGGCGCGCCGGGGATCTGCGGCGTCTGACGGCGCAGCACGGCCTTGATCCGGGCCACCAGTTCGCGGGGATTGAAGGGTTTGGGCAGGTAATCGTCCGCGCCCAGTTCCAGGCCCTGAATGCGGCTGGTTTCGTCGCCCTTGGCGGTCAGCATGATGATCGGCGTGGTGGTGCCACGCTCGCGCAACCGTGCGCAGGCCTTGAGCCCATCTTCACCGGGCAGCATCAGGTCCAGCACGATCAGCGAAAACAGCTCCCTGTCCAGCAGTCGGTCCATCTGCACCGTGTCTTCGACCGCGCGGGCACGGTAGCCCTGTTCGCTGAGAAAGCGCTCAAGCAGGCGACGCAGGCGCGCGTCGTCATCCACGATCAGAATTTTCTCGCCTTCATTACTCATACGGACACCATCGTTTTCGAAGAAATATATTGTCGCTGATGCCAGTCGTACAGGGGGCCGGCCATTGTTACAAGAGGTTTCTCCAGTGGGCCAACCTGATCCATGACCAGCGTATGCGGGCAAGGCTGCGTACCGCAGCGGCGACTCGGTTATACTGCTGCGCCTGAGATAACTGATGTGGATGCCCAGTCATGGATAGTATTGCCTCGCGTATCGCCACCGAACTGGCAGTGCGCCCCGAACAGGTTGTCGCCAGTGTCACCCTGCTTGACGAAGGTGCCAGCGTGCCCTTCATCTCCCGTTATCGGAAGGAAGTGACCGGCAGTCTGGATGATACCCAGTTGCGTTACCTGGAGGAACGACTGCGCTATCTGCGCGAGCTGGAAGATCGGCGCCAGAGTATTCTTTCGAGTATCAGCGAGCAGGGCAAACTGACCGCCGAGCTGGAGCGCGATATTCGTCAGGCCGAGACCAAGACCGGTCTCGAGGATCTGTATCTGCCATACAAGCCCAAGCGCCGCACCAAGGGCCAGATTGCTCTGGAAGCCGGCCTCGGGCCCCTGGCCGAGCAGCTGTATGCCGATCCGGGCATCGATCCCGAGCAGCTGGCTGCCGATTTCGTCGATGCCGACAAGGGCGTGGCGGACACCAAGGCGGCGCTGGATGGTGCCAAGTACATCCTCATGGAGCGCTTCAGTGAGGATGCCCGGCTGCTTGAGCGCCTGCGCCAGGCTGTGCGTCAGGACGGCCGGGTGGTCTCGCGGCTGGTCGCGGGCAAGGAACAGGAGGGCGCCAAGTTCCGTGACTATTTCGAATACGACGAGCTGCTGCGCAACGTCCCCTCGCACCGGGCGCTGGCGATTCTGCGCGGGCGCAACGAGGGGGTGCTGAATATCGCCCTGGAACTCGGCGATCCGGATGCCCCGGCCAGCGCCAGTCATCCCTGCGAGGGCATGATTGCCGAGGCAGCGCAGATCCGTGATCAGGGGCGGCCGGCGGACAAGTGGCTGGCTGAGGTAGTGCGCTGGACCTGGCGGGTCAAGCTGTCCGGGCACCTGGAAACCGAACTGCTGGGCGAGCTGCGGGAAGCGGCGGAAGACGAAGCCATTCGCGTATTCGCCAGCAACCTCAAGGATCTGCTGCTGTCCGCGCCGGCTGGGCCGCGCGTCACCCTGGCCATGGACCCGGGTCTGCGTACCGGGGTCAAACTGGCGGTGATCGATGCCACCGGCAAGCTGGTGGATACCGCCACCATCTTCCCCCATGCCCCGCGCAATCAGTGGGATCAGTCGCTGGCGGTTCTGGCGGCGCTGAGTCGCAAGCATCAGGTCAATCTGATCGCCATCGGCAACGGCACTGCGTCGCGGGAAAGCGATAAGCTGGCCGGCGATCTGCTCAAGCTCTGCCCCGAATTGAAAATGCAGAAGATCACCGTCTCCGAAGCCGGGGCCTCGGTGTACTCGGCCTCGGAGCTGGCGGCCAGGGAGTTCCCGGACCTGGATGTGACCTACCGCGGCGCGGTGTCCATCGGTCGCCGCTTGCAGGACCCGTTGGCCGAACTGGTGAAGATCGAGCCCAAGGCCATAGGCGTCGGCCAGTATCAGCATGACGTGTCCCAGCTGAAGCTGGCGCGCAGCCTGGATGCCGTTGTGGAGGACTGTGTAAACGCCGTGGGCGTGGATCTGAACACGGCCTCGGCGCCGCTGCTGACCCGGGTCTCAGGGCTCAATCCGACCATCGCGCGCAACATTGTCGACTACCGCGATCAGCATGGCGCCTTTGCCAGCCGTCGCGAACTGCTCAAGGTCAGCCGGTTGGGTGACAAGACGTTCGAGCAGGCGGCGGGCTTTCTGCGGGTGATGAACGGCAGCAACCCGCTGGATGCCTCTGCGGTGCACCCGGAAGCCTATCCGCTGGTCAAGCGCATCGCCGAGCAGACCGGGCGCGATATTCGCAGCCTGATCGGTGATTCGAGCTTCCTGCGTACGGTCGAGCCGGCGCGTTACACTGACGAACACTTTGGTATTCCGACCATCACCGACATCATCGCCGAGCTGGACAAGCCCGGTCGCGATCCGCGTCCCGAGTTCAAGGCCGCTGCGTTTCAGGACGGTGTGGAAAAGATCAGCGACCTGAAGCCCGGTATGGTGCTGGAAGGGGTGGTCAGCAACGTGGCCAACTTCGGCGCCTTCGTCGACATCGGCGTGCACCAGGACGGTCTGGTACATATCTCCATGCTGGCCGACAGCTTCGTCAAGGACCCGCGTGACGTGGTCAAGGCGGGCGATATCGTCAAGGTCAAAGTACTGGAAGTGGACATTCCGCGGCAGCGTATCAGCCTGACCATGCGCATGGGCGACCAGCCCGGTGAGACCACCGGAGGGCGCAACAGCGCACCGGCAGGCGAGCGCAACCGCCCACGCCAGCCGCGTGCGGACAAACACCAGGCTGGCACCAAGGCGGAGACCGGTGGTACGTTTGCCAACCTGTTTGCCAATGCCAAGAACCTTAAGAAGCGATAACCATGAGCCACCCGAAACTGAACGATATCCAGGACAATCGCATGAGTGCCTTTACCCAGGCGGTCGGACTGGAGCTGATCAGTCTGGATCCGGAAGGCTGTACCATGCAGCTGGAGATCACAGCCCAGCATTTCAACACCACGGCGCGCGTCCATGGTGGGGTGATCTTCACTCTGCTGGACTCGGCCATGGGCGCGGCTGTGTATGCGCGGCTGGACGCCCATGAAGCAACCGCTACCATTGAATGCAAGATCAACTACACGCGCGCTGTCACCGGCGGCGTGGTGGAGTGCCGGGCCAAGGTCGTGCATGCGGGTACCCGCACCATGGTGGTCGATGGCGAGGTCTGGCAGGACGGCGCCCTGGTGGCCAAGTGTCTGGGTACCTTTGCACGCATCTGATCTGCTGATTGCCGAAGTGGCACCGCTCAACCGGAGCCAATCGTTTTCCCTGTTTGAGGAGTGACACGCTTGTCACCATTGCTGAACCAACGACTCGACCTGCTGGCGCAACCGTCACTGCGCGACAGCCTCAATGCCTGCATGCGCGGTATCGAGAAGGAAAGCCTGCGCATCGATGCACAGGGCACCCTGTCACAGCAGCCACATCCCGCCGGGCTGGGTTCGGCGCTGACCCATCCGACCATCACCACGGATTATTCCGAGGCGCTGATCGAGCTGATCACGCCGGTGTGCGGGAATATCGAGGAGCTGTTCCAGCGGCTCGACAGCACGCATCGCTTCACCTATGGCGAGCTGGGTGAGGAGCGGCTGTGGACCGAGTCCATGCCCTGTGCCTTGCCTGCCCGTGACCAGGATATTCCGATTGCCTGGTACGGTACCTCCAACGTCGGCATGCTCAAGCATGTCTACCGGCGCGGTCTGGCGGTGCGTTACGGTAAGCCGATGCAGTGCATCGCCGGCATCCACTACAACTTCTCGCTGGCCCCCGAGTTGTGGGAAGCGTTGCGCCAGCAGGACAGGGACGCGCGCAGCCCGCAGGACTATCAGTCCGAGCGCTACGTGGCGCTGACCCGCAACTTCCACCGTTACGCCTGGCTGCTGATGTATCTGTTCGGCGCCTCGCCGGCGCTGTGTGCAAGCTTCCTGCAGGGACGCGATCATCAGCTTGAACCACTGGGTGAGAAGAGCCTGTACCTACCTTACGCCACCAGTCTGCGCATGAGTGATCTGGGTTACAACAACGATGCCCAGGCGGGTCTGAGCGTCTGCTACAACAGCTTGGAAAGCTACATTGCCAGCATGCAGAAGGCCATCAGCCTGCCCTATGCACCTTATGCCGCCCTGGGTACGCACGATGCGGATGGGCAGTGGCAACAATTGAACACCAACCTGCTGCAGATCGAGAACGAGTTCTACAGCTCGATCCGCCCCAAGCGGGTAACCCGCAGTGGTGAGAAACCAGTGCATGCGCTGGCTGCGCGGGGCGTGGAATACGTCGAAGTGCGCTGCATGGATATCGACCCCTTCTCGCCGCTGGGTATCGAGCCGGGTACGGCGCATTTCCTCGACAGTTTCCTGCTGTTCTGTGCGCTGGCCGAGAGCCCGGCGATGTCCGAAGAGGAGTGCCGGTTGAGCAATGAGAATTTCGCGCTCACCGTCAAACGTGGTCGTGAGCCGGGTCTGCAACTGACGCGCAAGGGCCAGCCATGCAGCCTGATCGAATGGGGCGAGCACCTGTTGGACAACATAGCGGCCTGTGCCCGATTGCTGGACGATGCCCAGCAGACCAGCGCGCACAGCGATAGCCTGCAACAGCAGCGTGCCAAGCTGCAGGACGCCTCCCTGACGCCCTCAGCACGGGTGCTGGAAGCCATGGGCGAACACGGCAACAGTTTCTTCCGCTTTGCCCTGGCACAGTCCGAAGCACATCGTGGCCATTTCCTGTCGCGCCCGCTGGATAACCGCGAGCAGCAGGACGCCGCCGCTGTGGCCCGGCAATCACTGGTTGACCAGGCCGATCTGGAAGCGGCAGACAGCATCGACTTTGATACCTACGTGGCGCGTTATCTGAGCCAGTAAGGGTGGAGGACCGGGTTGCCTGAATTTTCCGCAGCTGGCAGTTGTCTTATGCCTGCTGATCAACCACCGGTATGGTGATTGACCCGACTGCCGCTGGCACGGCTAGACTGTGGAAAATTCAATCAAGGAGCCATCATGAAAGCCGTACTGTGCAAAGCCTATGGACCTGCCAGCACGCTGTCGCTGGAAGACGCCGCCGATCCGGTAGCCAAGGAAAACCAGGTCGTCATCGACGTCCATGCCGCCGGCGTCAACTTCCCCGATACGCTGATTATTGAAGGCAAATATCAGGTCAAACCGGCATTTCCCTTTTCTCCCGGTGGTGAAGCGGCCGGCGTGGTGTCCAGCGTGGGTGAACAGGTCACTCATCTGAAGCCGGGTGATCGGGTCATGGGGCTGACCGGCTATGGCAGCTTTGCCGAGAAGGTCGTCGCCGCCGGTACCCATGTGCTGCCGATGCCCGATGATATGGACTACACCACCGCTGCTGGCTTCAGCATGACCTACGGCACCTCCATGCATGCACTGACCCAGCGCGGCAACCTGCAGCCGGGCGAGACCCTGCTGGTGCTCGGTGCTTCCGGTGGTGTTGGTCTGGCCGCCGTGGAAATCGGCAAGGCCATGGGTGCCCGCGTCATTGCCGCTGCCTCCAGTGATGAAAAGCTCGAGATCGCGCGCCAGGCCGGTGCCGACGAGCTGATCAATTACAGCGAAGGTGATCTCAAGGAACAGGTCAAGGCGCTGACCGGTGGTCAGGGCGCTGATGTGATCTATGATCCGGTAGGTGGCGATCTGTTCGATCAGTCGATGCGTTGCATCAACTGGAAAGGGCGTCTGCTGGTGGTGGGTTTTGCCAGTGGCCGGATTCCCGAGCTGCCAGCCAACCTGGCGCTGCTCAAGGGCGCTGCGGTGGTGGGTGTGTTCTGGGGTGCCTTCGTCACCCGTGAGCCACAGGCCAACCTCGACAACTTCCGCCAGCTGTTCAGCTGGTTCAGCGAAGGCAAGCTCAAGCCGCTGGTGTCGCAGACATTTGAGCTGGATCAGTATGAAGCCGCGCTGACCACCCTGACCACGCGCAAGGCCGTGGGCAAGATCGTCATCAAGACGCGTTGAGCGTCAAGCCTCACGCGTTTTCCTCTGGCCCAGCAGAGGCTGGGCTGCTGTGGGAGTGGTCAAGGCCACTCCCACCGTCTCGCCGTAACCTTGCGCTTCAGCTACCGGCAAACCCTTGCTGGCGCCATGCCTCGTAAACCAGTACTGCAGCACTGTTGGACAGATTCAGGCTGCGGTTGTCGGGATGCATGGGAATGCGCAGCACCTGCTCCGGCGGCAGTGCGTCGCGGATATCCGCCGGCAGGCCGCGGCTTTCCGGCCCAAACAGAAACAGATCCCCCGGTTGGTAACTCACTTCGCTGTAGCAGTGACGACCCTTGGTGCTGAGCGCAAACACCCGGTTGGGCTGCACCTTGGCCAGACAGCTGGCCAGATCGGTATGGGTCTGTACCGGCGCATATTCATGGTAATCCAGCCCGGCGCGGCGCAAGCGTTTGTCATCCAGTTCAAAACCCAGGGGTTCGATCAGATGCAGCTGACAGCCGGTGTTGGCACACAGACGGATGATGTTGCCGGTATTGGGCGGGATTTCCGGTTCGAGCAAGGCGATGTGAAACATGGCAGAAGGGTCCGCAAAAAAACGCAGCTGAGTGTAACTGAATTGCCGAGCGCGGACGTAGAAGGATATGGCGGCAGCTGCACAAAAAAAGGGCGACCCCAGCCTGCCTGAACCGGAGCCACCGCAAAACACCCATTGCAGAGTAGCTGGCTACTGTGCCGGTTTGATTGCAGCGGGATGATCATTGGGTTTCATCATCATCCACCCCATCGATATGCAGGCCTAGATCCTTGATCTTCCGGGTCAGGGTGTTACGCCCCCAGCCCAGCAGTTGCGCAGCATCCCGGCGCCTGCCAGCCGTATGCTTGAGGGCGATCTCGATCATGATGCGCTCGAATGCGGGCACTGCCTGATCGAGTAATTGGGTGGTACCTCGGGCCAGCTCCTGATCGGCCCAGGAGCGCAAGCTCTGCTCCCAGTTGGCGTCGGCTGCTGCATCCCGCTGTTGGGTGAGCAATTCCGGGGGCAGGTCCTCGACCAGGTCTTCGCGACTGGAGGCCATGACGGTGATCCAGCGGCAGGTGTTTTCCAATTGGCGCACGTTACCCGGCCATGGCAGGCTGCGCAGATACTCCTGGGTCTGTGGTGTGAGCACCTTGGGTTCTACGGCCAGTTCCTGAGCTGCTCTGGACAGGAAGTGCTGGGCCAGTGCCGGAATGTCCTCCCGCCGTTCGGACAGCCGGGGAATGTGAATGCGGATCACATTCAGGCGGTGGAACAGGTCTTCGCGGAATCTGCCGGCCTGGACCAGGGCTTCCAGGTTCTGATGAGTGGCAGCGATGATGCGTACATCGACCTTGATCGGCGTATGACCGCCAACCCGGTAGAACTCGCCGTCCGCCAGTACCCGCAACAGCCGGGTCTGGGTTTCCCCGGGCATATCGCCGATCTCGTCGAGGAACAGAGTGCCACTGTCGGCTTGCTCGAAACGTCCCCGGCGTTGCACGGCGGCACCGGTGAAGGCCCCTTTTTCGTGACCGAAGAGTTCGGACTCCATCAGGTCGCGAGGGATGGCCGCCATGTTCAGCGCAATGAATGGGTGGCGTGCGCGTGGGCTATGGCGGTGCAGGG
>JASJKW010000192.1:0-4929 GCA_037621305.1 Pseudomonas sp. | reverse complement strand
GCGGTCGTGATGAAACGTCAACAGACCCTAACGACCCGGACCCGATAACCGGGCCGCACTCAGTCGACGTCGATAATTTCGTAATCGTGGGTGATTTCCACACCACCACGGCCAAGCATGATGGAAGCGGAACAGTACTTCTCTGCTGACAGCTCTACCGCACGCTTGACCTGCGCTTCTTTCAGCTGCCGGCCTTTGACTACAAAATGTACGTGGATGCGAGTAAACACCTTGGGCTCGCTGTCAGCGCGTACCGCTTCCAGCTTGGCCTCCACGTTATGAATATTCTGCCGCCCTTTCCTGAGAATACTGACCACATCGTAACTGGCGCAACCACCCAGGCCAATCAACAAGGTCTCCATGGGGCGCACGCCCATGTTACGCCCACCCGCTTCTTCCGGCCCATCCATGACCACGGTGTGACCACTGCCCGATTCGCCAAGAAACATGGCCCCGTCCACCCACTTGATATGCGCTTTCATTTCGCTCTCCCGCTGCAATAAGTTATCCGCTGGCGGCGGAGAATAGCACAGCACCAATGCGACAGCTCTGGCGCTGGCCATTCAACATAAAACTGGACATAATCCGAATTGGTCTCGGTTTGAGGCTGCAAGGATGCCCATGTTTGCATGGCTCGCTCGATCATAACTGCCAGGATGACAACAATGATTGCTAATTCGCCGACACTCATAACAAAAAATATCGATGCGTTTCTGGGCCATTGCGAGCACCATCTCTTCCCGCCCCGCAGCACCATCATTCATGCCGGAGATGTATCCGACAGCCTGTTCTATATCGTCAAGGGCTCGGTCACCATCACCCTCCAGGAAGCCCCTGGCCGCGATATCATTCTTGCCTATCTCAATCAGGGCGAGTTCTTCGGCGAGATGGGTTTGTTCGATGAAGGCTTCGTCGAACAGGATCGCAGTGCCTGGGTCAAGGCCAGAACCGAATGCGAAGTGGCCGAACTGCCCTATACCGAATTCCGCGCCATCACCGCCCGCGACCCCGAACTGCTGTATGCGGTGGGACGGCAAATGGCCGACCGTTTGCGCCGCACTACTCGCAAGGTAGGCAACCTGGCCTTTCTCGACGTCACCGGCCGGGTCGCTGCCACCTTGCTGGACCTGTGCAAGCAGCCCGATGCCATGACTCACCCGGATGGCATGCAGGTCAGGATCACCCGCCAGGAGATCGGCCGTATCGTCGGCTGCTCGCGGGAGATGGTCGGTCGCGTACTCAAGACGCTGGAAGACCAGGGCCTGATTCACGCCAAGGGCAAAACCATGGTGGTCTACGGTACCCGTTGAGGCTCTGCAGGCACCCGTTAGCTTGATGTACAATCGCTGGATAATTTCCTATCCGGCGAGGCGACTATGGGTCTGAACAACGAGTGGATGCAGCGGGACATTTCGGTACTCTGGCACCCCTGCACCCAGATGAAAGACCACGAACATATGCCGATCATTCCGATTCAGCGGGGTGAAGGTGTGTGGTTGCATGATTTCGAGGGCAACCGCTACCTGGATGCAGTCAGTTCCTGGTGGGTCAATGCCTTCGGCCACGCCAACCCCTATATCAACCAGCGGGTCAAACAACAGCTCGACACCCTCGAACATGTCATTCTGAGTGGCTTTTCCCACCCGCCGGTTATCGAATTGTCCGAGCGCCTGGTCGCCATTACACCTGCCCCTCTGACCCGCTGCTTCTACGCGGATAACGGCTCTTCCTGTATCGAAGTAGCGCTGAAGATGAGCTTTCATTACTGGCTCAATACCGGCAAGCCGGAGAAGAAACGTTTCATCACCCTGTCCAACAGCTATCACGGCGAAACCCTGGCGACGCTGGCAGTGGGCGATGTGGCGTTGTACAAGGAAACCTACGAACCGCTGCTGATGGAAGTCATCACCGTTCCATCACCCGATTGCTATGACCGCGAACCGGGCGCCACCTGGGAAGAGCACAGTCGCCTCATGTTCGAACACATGGAACGTGCTCTGGCTGAGAACCATGAACAGGTCGCCGCCGTCATCGTCGAACCGCTGATCCAGTGCGCAGGTGGCATGCGCATGTACCACCCGGTCTACCTCAAACTGCTGCGCGAAGCCTGTGACCGTTATGGCGTGCATCTGATTCATGACGAGATCGCGGTTGGCTTTGGCCGTACCGGGAGCATGTTTGCCTGTGAGCAGGCCGATATCAGCCCCGACTTCCTGTGTCTGTCCAAGGCGCTGACCGGGGGTTATCTGCCCATGTCGGTATGCCTGACCACCGACAGGATCTACGAGGCGTTCTACGACGATTACAGCTCCCTGCGCGCCTTCCTGCATTCGCACAGTTACACCGGCAACCCGCTGGCCTGCGCTGCAGCACTGGCGACACTGGATCTTTTCGAGCGGGATAACGTCATCGAAAACAACCGGGCGCTGGCCGCCCATATGGCCAAGGCCACCGCCCACTTCGCTGATCACCCCAATGTGGCCGAGGTTCGCCAGACCGGCATGGTGCTGGCCATCGAGATGGTACAGGACAAGGCCAACCGCACGCCCTACCCCTGGCAGGAGCGCCGCGGCATCCGCGTCTATGAATATGGCCTCAAACATGAAGCCCTGCTGCGCCCCCTGGGCAACGTGGTGTACTTCATGCCGCCCTATATCATCACCCCCGACCAGATCGATCATCTTGCCAGCGTCGCCTGGGAAGGCATCGAACTGGCTACCAGGAACTGAAGCCATGCGCGTCTCCCGCTTTTATCTGGATGCCCCCCTGAGCCAGGGCGAACAGTTGCTGGACGGTGATCTGGCGCACTATATAAGTCGCGTGCTGCGCCTGGGCACAGGCGCAGCAGTACAGATTTTCAATGGCAGCGGCCAGGAATGGCCCGGCGAGGTACTGGAAGCCGGCAAGCGTCAGGTGCGAATCGAGCTCGGCGCCCCGGTGAACGGGCTGACCGAATCCTCTCTGCAGGTTCATCTGGGGCAGGCCATGTCCCGCGGTGAACGCATGGACTGGGCGATTCAGAAAGCGGTCGAACTGGGCGTCACGCAAATCACCCCATTGATGACCGAACGCTGCGAAGTACGCCTGCAAGGCGAGCGTGCAGACAAACGCCTGAACCATTGGCAGCAAGTCGCGATCAGCGCCTGCGAACAGTGTGGGCGCAGCGTGATACCGACCGTCAACCCACCCATTGCGCTGGCCGACTGGCTCAGTGCACTTGAGGCCGACCTGAAGCTGGTGTTGCATCATCGCACCACCCAGAGCCTGTCCAGCATGACGCCACCACAAACGCTGGGCCTGCTCATCGGCCCCGAAGGCGGCCTCAGCGCCACCGAGATAGACCAGGCCGAAACCGCCGGGTTCAAGGCCGCACGCTTTGGCCCGCGTGTACTGCGCACTGAAACCGCACCTATAGTAGCGCTGAGCATTGCCCAGCAGCTCTGGGGCGATTTTTGACCCATTCCGAGCTGCAATTGACCGCACCCGCCGGCTTGGGTAATGTTCAGCCGTTTTTCCGATCCTTCATTCAATCGAGGTAGCGACCCATGGCCCGAAAAAAAACTGCAGTCGATTTCGAGCAATCGCTGGGCGCTCTGCAAACTCTGGTTGAACGCCTGGAAAGCGGCGATCTCAGCCTGGAAGATTCACTCAGCGCCTTCGAGCAGGGCGTGACCCTCACCCGCGAATGCCAGCAGGCCTTGACCCAGGCCGAACAGAAGGTCTCACAGCTGCTGGAGCAGGATGGCCAGCTGGTGACCGCGCCCTTTGCGGACGACGCGCAATGACCGATTTCGAAGACTATCTCAAGGCTTGCCAGAAGCGCATCGACAGCCACCTCGATCAGCAGTTCTGCAATAGCCACCCTGGACTGGAACGCCTTTACGCCGCCATCCGTTACAGCGTCACCGGTGGCGGCAAACGCGTCCGCCCGCTCCTCGCCTACGCCAGTTGCGAAGCGCTGGGCGGCAGCGACAAACCGGTAGATGTGATCGCGGGCGCCGTTGAGTTGATTCACGCCTATTCACTGATTCATGACGACCTGCCCGCCATGGATGACGACGACCTGCGTCGCGGACGTCCGACCTGCCATCGCGCCTTCGATGAAGCCACCGCCATTCTTGCCGGTGACGCACTGCAGGCACTGGCCTTTGAATGGATCAGCGGCGAAGGCAGCTGGCAGGCCGAGACCCGGCTGCGCATGACCAGCCTGCTGGCCCGCGCCGCTGGCCCGCAGGGGATGGTCGGTGGCCAGGCCATCGACCTCGCCTCGGTGGGTGTGCAACTGGACCAGAACGCGCTGGAAGACATGCACCAACACAAGACCGGCGCACTGATTCGCGCCAGCGTGCAGCTCGGTGCTCTGGCGACCGAGCGTGCCGATGATCATCAACTGGCGGCACTGGAACAGTATGCCCGCTGCATTGGCCTGGCGTTCCAGGTACAGGATGACATCATCGATATCGAAAGCGATACCAGCGTATCGGGCAAGCAGCAGGGTGCCGATCTCGCCCGGGACAAACCCACCTATCCCGCCATGCTCGGACTCGATGGTGCGCATGCGCTGGCACGCTCGCTGTGTGACCAGGCAATCAGTACGCTTGCCCCCTTCGGCAGTCCCGCCGAGCGCCTGCGTCAGGTCGCCCGCTACATTGTGGAACGCCAGTTCTGAGCACCAGTTCCGTCGGACAGCGCAGTCGATGTTGGGCTATCGTCCCCTCATCGGTTAAACTGCGCGCTTGTTTCCTGCTGCACCCTGCGGCAATCAGAGCCTTGTTTGATGCCTAGCACTTTCCACGACATACCCCGTGACCGTCCCTGCACCCCCCTGCTGGACAGCCTTGACACCACAGCCCAGCTGCGCGAACTCGATGAAGCACAGCTGCCTGAACTGGCGGATGAGCTGCGCCTGTTCCTGCTCTGGACGGTCGG
>JASJKW010000191.1:0-2661 GCA_037621305.1 Pseudomonas sp. | reverse complement strand
CTGCAGCGAGTTCGGGGCTGGCAGCACCTTGTTCGTCCAGCAGACGATGCAGCGGCTCGAAGCGACGTTCCAGCAACTGCCGGGCATTACTGGCAGCAGGGTCATGCAGCGCCGGCAGTATGTTGGTATCAGGTAATGCCTGCGCGGGCAGGTCGACTGCGCTGAAACGGGTGTTGTCACGCACCTCGGTCAACAGGCGCAGCAGCGGTGAGCTGGCCGTGGTGAGGCTGGCCAGCTGTTGTGCTGCCTGGCTGGCATCCACCAGTGGTTCGGATTTCAGATGCGACAGGGCTTCGGACCAGTAGTTGGCGTAATCCTGGAAGTACAGCTGTTCCATTTCTGCCTGCAGGCGCTCCATGTCCTTGCTGCTCAGCTTGTCGCTCTCGCCCAGTACCCAGTTGTCCTTGAGGATATTGCCAACCAGGCTGGCGCCCCGATCAGCAAACATCTTCTGATATCCCTTGCGGGTATGGAAACCGGGAATGATGTAGTTACTGCCGGTGATCAGCGTGGCGTTGGGGCCGAGGTGATGAGCCAGGCGGTATTCCGGCAGATTTTCGGCCTGTTCCCCGAGGCTGCGATACAGGATGCGGGCCAGCGCCTCGCTGCGCAGTTGCAGGCGTGCTTCGGCAACCAGGCGGCCATTGAGTCGGTATGAAGTAAAGGGCTCGTCCAGCAGACGGCTGACATGGTCCTTCAACCCTTCCTGAACCCGGTAGTTGCCGGGGTACAGTCGCGACCAGTCAGCGGCCAACCAGTTCTGCAGCCAGCTGTTGTCGCGCCGGGTTTCGAGATTGAGCATCAGGTAGGCGCGCAGGTTATCCAGCAGACGCTCGCGATTGTTCATGCTGTAGCGAATCTGTCGCTCCAGATGCTGGCCGACACGCGGCAGCAGGAGGGTCTCGAGGTCCCGGCGGTAGGCTTGCTGCAATGTCGATTCGACTTTCTCGCCCTGATACAACCCGCCTCGGTGGCGCCAGGCAACATCCTGTGCCGGTGGGAACAGCTGGCTGGCTGCGTAGCTGGCATCCAGCACGCCGAGAACGTCCCGTGCATCGTCTTGCGCCTCGATCGAGCGGCGCTCATGGCCTAGCTCACGGGCCATTTCCCGCAGTTGTTCCAGATGGCCGTGGTTATGGGAGAAACTGGCAGTCCAGGTAATGCCGAGGGCCAGCAGGCATACTACAGCGCACGCATACATGCTGCGCTGACGCCAGTTGATGCGCTTGATCTCGCGTTGATCCAGCCCAGCCAGTTCCGATTCGGGAAAGACCACCCGGCTCAGCAGGTGATGTATGAAGCGCGCCTGGCCGCTGCGCAGGGACGGCATATCGCTGGCCAGGGGTGATAGATTCTGGCCGATGCTGGCGGTCAGCGCATCAACCTGGTTCTGCTGATGCGGCGCGCTGGTCAGATAGAACCCGCGCAGCTGCGTCGCGCGCTGATAACGGTTGCCCGAGAATGCCAGCTCGATGAACAGACCCAAACGCTCGCCGATTCGCCCCAGCTGATGGGGAAAGTCCAGAATGCGGCCGCGGCGTTGCGTGTCGCGCTCCTGATGCAGACGTGTGATGACCTGGCTGTTGAGCCGGCGCAGTAGCTCTTCGAACTCGTCGCGTACGACCTGGACACTGGTGCCGTCCTGACCTTCGCTGAAGGTGGTGCCGAGTACCTGATCGGCTTCATCGCGGGGCAGCTGGTCAAAATACTCCTCGAAGCCGGACAGTTCATCGGCTTTACTGAAAACCAGGTACACGGGCACGTCCATCCCGAGTTTCTGATTGATCTCGAGTAACCGCTGACGGGTCTGACGGGCGAGGGTTTCCAGCGCCAGCTCGTTGTGCCCGAGCAGCTGATCCATAGGCACATTCACCAGCACGCCATTGAGCGGACGTTGCCGTCGACGGCGCAGCAGGGTCAACAGGGTTTGCCAGGCCAGACCATCAATATGGGTGTCCGGTTGCGTCAGGTAGCGGCCGGCAGTATCGATCAGCACGGCATGCTCGGCAAAATACCAATCAGCATAGCGGGTCGAGGAGATGTCCCGGGTCATCCGGCCCTTTTCACTCTTGTTGAGGGGGAACTCGATACCGGAAAAATCCAGCAGGCTGGTCTTGCCGCTGCCCTGCGGACCGATCACCAGATACCAGGGTAACTCGCTGCGCCAGCGCTCGCTGCGGCCGCGGTAGAAACTGGAGCGGCGCAGAGTGCGTACCGCGTTGCGGTATCGGTTATGCAGTTCACACTGCTCTTCGACGATACGGCCTTCGCGCCGCAGCCGTTCCTGTGCCTGCTCGTCATCCTCATCGGCCTTTTTCTGCTTGATGCTGCGCCAGTAGATGAACGCCATGCACAGGCCCCAGACGAGAAACATGAGGCTGATGAGCAACAGACGATTGGCCACCGGCGCCAGGAACCTGTTGTCGTTGATGGCCAGCGCCGGGCCGGTGAACCAGACCAGAACAGCCAGCGCCAGCAAGGCATACAGACTGAAGGCCCAGCCACGACGAAGCAGCGGAAGTGCACGATTCAAGAGGGATCTGATATTCATTTGCCGTCTTCCCCGGATGACAATGGTGTTTCAAGAGGGGCCTGCTCAGCCCAGGGCTGCAACACGCTGCTGCGTTGTTCGCTGAGCACCCAGCTGAAGCCGCCATAGAT
>JASJKW010000190.1:0-5374 GCA_037621305.1 Pseudomonas sp. | reverse complement strand
CATCGAGCACCTGCCGGTGCGAACGCTGGCGTGCCTTGAGCAAGGCATGCAGTCGATTGCACAGTGCGAAATAGCATTGCTCCGCCAGCGCCTTCTGCGCGAGCGTGACCTTGCCCTCGGCATACTGAGCCGCCACATTGCTGATGTAATGGGTCGCACGCCAATAGGTTTCAGTGACCATTTCGATGTCCGTCTGCCCCAGCAGCCCCACCAGATCGCGGACCACCTGTGGCAGCTCATCCAGATCATCGATGGGCGGAACCGTATCGTTGTGCCGCTCGACATCCGTCACCTGCACCACCAGCACGGCATGATGGGCGGTCATCGCCCGGCCGCTTTCGGAAAAGATATGCGGGTGCGGCAAGCCCTGCTCGTCACAGAACTCACGCAGCATCGATACCACGGTGCGCGCGTACTCATGGATGTCGTAATTCATCGAGCTGGCATTGCGCGAATGGGTGCCGTCGTAATCCACACCCAGCCCGCCACCAACATCGATATGATCCACCGGCAGCCCCAGCGCCCGCAGCTCGCCAAAATAGCGAATCGCTTCACGAAAACCGTGTTGATAATCAGCCAGGTTGGCGATCTGCGACCCCATATGAAAATGCAGCAGACGTACCCCGGCTTCCAGCCCGGCACCCCGAAATTGTTCGACAACGCGCAGCAATTGCGCAGCCGACAGACCGAACTTGGATTTCTCGCCGCCGGTGTCAGCCCATTTGCTCGATGCCAGGGAAGACAGGCGCACGCGCAGCCCAACCTGCGGCATCAGTCCGAGCGCTGCGGCCTCCTCGATCACCAGCCCAACCTCGGACTCCTTCTCGATGACGATGAACACGTTGTGACCGAGCTTCTGCCCGATCAAGGCCAGGCGAATGAACTCCCGATCCTTGTAGCCGTTACAGACGATAGTGCCGCCCTTCGGCGCCATGGCCAGGACGGCCATCAGCTCCGGCTTGGACCCGGCCTCCAGGCCGATGGATACGTTTTCGGTGGCAATGATGTTCTTCACCACCGCTTCCTGCTGGTTGACCTTGATCGGATACAGCGCCGTATACCCACTGGCATATTCCAGCTCGGCGATGTTCTGCTCGAAAGCCCCGGTCAGCTTGCGGACGCGGTCTTGCAGGATATCCGGAAAGCGCAGCAGCAACGGCAGATCCAGGCCGCTGCCGCGCAGCTGACCGACCAGCTCATGCAGGTCAATCGGCGCATCAGCAATGGCCCGCGGGCACACCTCGACATTGCCCCGATCGCTGGCATTGAAATAGCCCGCCCCCCAATGACGAATGCCGTAGACACTTCGACTGTCTGCGACAGTCCAGGCGGAAGCATCCTCTTTGCGCGAACGCCGCGGTGACACCATGAAAGACTCCTAGGGATTGTGTTCAATGGACCTCAGGATAAACCAGTTTCTCCCGTCTGGTTGCAATAGCAGCCTCTTTGACCGCCGAGTCAGCGCTCGGTTACAGAAAAAAATACAATCATAAAAATCACGCATCGGCGCTCGTCGAACAGCCTGAGGGTACTTCGCTGAAGCGCTGGTGGTAGCGGGGCCTTAGCGATATTTGTGGCAAATAGATAACACCTGTAAACATTCCTGTAACACCCAACATGGCGTGCAAGCCACGAGATTGGCCGGTTGTGATAATTTTTTGGATGTGTTTATCATGAAAATGAATTTACACGTAAATATCAGGAAACGATGTCTTCCACCGCATTTTCGTTACGCCGTCCAGTCGACACTGATGGTTACGCGCTCAGCCAATTGATTGAGCGCTGCCCTCCACTGGACACCAACTCCGTCTATTGCAACCTGCTGCAATGCACAGACTTCTCCGCCACCTCCATCGCCGCTGATAACAATGACGGCGAACTGGTCGGCTTCATTTCCGGCTATCGCCCACCGGCCCGCCCCGACACCCTGTTTATCTGGCAGGTCGCAGTCGACAGCAGCATGCGCGGTCAGGGATTGGGTATCAGCATGTTGATGGCACTGGTCGAGCGTACCGCCGCTGAAGGCATACGCTACCTGGAAACCACTATTTCTCCGGGCAACGGCGCCTCCGAAGCGTTGTTTGCCAAGGCCTTCCGCCAGCTGGGCGTTACCGCCAGCACCGAGGTGGTATTCAGTCGGGCCCACCATTTCAACGGCCAGCATGATGACGAAGTGCTGTATCGCGCCGGTCCCTTTGCCGTACCAGTCCAACTTGATAACCAGGAGACTGTATGAACACTTTTGAACAGTTTGAACAGAACGAATCCGGTATTCGCAGCTATTGCCGCTCCTTCCCGGTCATCTTCGACCAGGCTCGCGGCGCCGAGCTGTTTACCCGCGATGGCAAGTCCTACATCGACTTTCTCGCCGGTGCCGGCACCCTGAACTACGGGCACAACCATCCGGTAATGAAGCAGGCGCTGATCGAGTACCTGCAGCACGATGGTCTGACCCATGGTCTGGACATGTATTCCGCTGCCAAAGAGCGCTTCCTGGAAACCTTCGACCGCGTCATCCTCAACCCCCGCGGGTTCGGTGATTACGTCGTACAGTTCAGCGGCCCGACCGGCACCAACGCCGTCGAAGCCGCATTGAAGCTGGCCCGCAAGGTTACCGGTCGCAGCAACGTCATCAGCTTCACCAACGGCTTCCATGGCTGCTCCATCGGCGCCCTGGCTGCCACTGGTAACCAGCACCACCGTGGCGCCGCCGGCGTACCGCTGACCGACGTCAGCCGCATGCCCTACGCCAACTACTTCGGTGACAAGGTCAACACCATCTCGATGATGGACAAACTGCTCAGCGACCCGAGCAGTGGCGTGGACAAGCCCGCCGCCGTTATCGTGGAAGTGGTTCAGGGTGAAGGCGGTCTGAATGCCGCTTCCGCCGAGTGGGTACGCAAGCTGGAAAAGCTCTGCCGCAAGCACGATATGCTGATGATCGTCGATGACATCCAGGCTGGCTGTGGGCGTACCGGTACCTTTTTCAGTTTTGAAGAGATGGGCGTCAAACCGGACATCATCACGCTGTCCAAATCACTCAGCGGCTATGGTCTGCCCTTCGCAGTCGTCGTCATGCGCCGTGAACTGGACCAGTGGGAGCCAGGCGAGCACAACGGCACTTTCCGTGGCAACAACCACGCCTTTGTTACCGCTGCCGCCGCGCTGGAGCACTTCTGGACCACCGATGAGTTCGCCAACAGCGTCAAGGCCAAGGGCGCCATCATTCGTGATCGCATGCAGAAGATCGTCCGTCGCCATGGCCCCGACTCCCTGTACGTCAAGGGTCGCGGCATGATGGTCGGCATCAATTGCCCGGACGGCGAGACCGCCGCCGCCATCTGCGCCGAAGCCTTTGAAAACGGTCTGGTCATCGAAACCAGCGGCAACCACAGCCAGGTGGTCAAATGCCTGTGCCCGCTGATCATCAGTGAAGAGCAGATCGACAAGGCCATGACCATTCTTGACGCCGCCTTTGCCAAGGTAATGAGCGCCGACGTCAAGAACCAAGCATCCTGAGGAACTGGAAACACATGATCGTACGTAACCTGAAAGACTGTGAAGCATCCGAACGCAAAGTAGTGACCGAAACCTGGGACAGCACCCGGATGATCCTGAAGGAAGACCAGATGGGCTTCTCCTTCAACATCACCACCATTTATGCTGGAAGCGAAACGCACATCTGGTATCAGAACCATCTGGAATCAGTGTATTGCATGAGCGGTAACGGCGAGATCGAGACCCTGGCCGACGGCAAGATCTACAAGATCGAACCCGGCACGCTGTACATTCTCGACAAGCACGATGAGCACATGCTGCGTGGTGGTACCGAGGACATGAAAATGGCCTGTGTATTCAACCCGCCACTGACCGGTCGCGAAGTACATGACGAAAACGGTGTGTACCCCGCCGACCTGACCTGAACGTTCACCAGAACAGGAGACGCAATGTCTACCGTGCAAGCTGACCTTTACCCGTCACGCCAGCACATAGCACCCAGCTGGCAACAACGGATGGACCCGGTGATCTACCGGTATAATCCGGATAATGCCCCGCTGACCACAGAACAGCTGTCGCGCTTCGAGCGCGATGGTTTTCTGGTTCTGCCGGACGTCTTCACTGCAGCGGAAGTCGCCGTCTTCAAGCAGGAGCTTGAACGCATGAGCCGCGACCCCGATGTGCTGGCATCACCTGCAGCCATTCGCGAACCCGGTAGTGGCGCACTGCGCTCGGTGTTCGCCATTCACCACAGCAATCCGCTGCTGGCCCGTGTGGCCCAGGATGAGCGCACTGCAGGACTGATTCGCTTTCTGCTGGACGGCGATATCTACGTCCATCAATCCAGGCTCAATCTCAAACCGGGTTTCAATGGCAAGGAGTTCTATTGGCACTCCGACTTCGAAACCTGGCACACCGAGGATGGCCTGCCACGTATGCGGACCATCAGCTGTTCCATTCTCCTGACCGACAATCACCCCTGGAATGGCCCTTTGATGCTGATTCCGGGGTCGCATGAACACTATATCGGCTGCGTCGGAGAAACACCGGAGAACCATTATGAGAGCTCCCTGCGCCGACAGGAGTTCGGCATTCCGGATGACGACAGCCTCAGCAAGCTGGTTGAGCGTGGCGGCATTGCGCAAGCCACCGGCAAGGCTGGCAGCATAGTGCTGTTCGACTGCAACACCCTGCACGGGTCCAGCAGCAACATTGCTCCAAGCCCCCGCAGCAATCTGTTTTTCGTCTACAACCATGTGGACAACCGGCCGACCACGCCTTTTGACGGCAGGCCGCCACGTCCCGACTTCGTCGCCGAGCGCGGCCCGGTCGAGCCGTTGGAGATCGGTCCCCAGCAGTATCCATGAGCAGGGACGACATTCATTTAAAAATGAACCGGGAGTATGCATACAGTAGTAAAAATCGTCGGGACTTCAATGAGCCGCTTCGACGAAGTACTGGACACCCTCTTTATCGGCGAGCGTCGTAACGCTGAACTCTATAATCGCATTTTCGTGGTCTCCGCCTATGGCGGCATGACCGACCTGCTGCTCGAGCACAAGAAAAGCGGCGAGCCTGGCGTGTATGAACGCTTCGCTGATGCCGACAATGAAGACGCCTGGGCCGACGCCCTGGAAAAAGTCCGCGAGCGCATGCTGGAAAAGAATGCCGAGCTGTTCAGCACCGACTATGAACGCCAGGCAGCCGACCGCTTCATCAACGGCCGCATCAACGATGCCCGCGATTGCATGTTGAGCCTTCAGCAACTGTGTTCCTACGGTCACTTCCAGTTGACCGGCCAGCTGATCAAGGTTCGCGAAATGCTCGCTTCACTGGGCGAAGCCCACAGTGCCTTCAACACCGTACTGGCATTGAA
>JASJKW010000189.1:0-2595 GCA_037621305.1 Pseudomonas sp. | reverse complement strand
TGGCAACCGTATGGTCAACAATCTCGGCATTCGGATGGTGGAGTAGTTGTATAGGCAGTTCCTATTGAAACTGAATTGATAGCCACACAAGGAATAGATCATGAAAACAACAAGCAAGCTTGCACCTCTCGCGTTCGCTATCGCTGCAACTCTGTCGTTTGGCGCCATGGCTGGAGGTGGCGGCGGCAACCATAACGGGCCTGGAAATGGCAACCAGCCGGAAGGCGAGCCGTCCATGTCTGCAGCATCGATCCTCGATGTTCAGGTCAGCCTGGGCAATCGCGTGGATAATGACGGTACTGAAAACAATGCTCTGGTGCAGGATGCCCTGCATAACTCCTCGGGTAACGCTGGGGTAAACGTCGCCGCCGGTGATACCAACCAGCAGGCCAACGCCGCTGCGATCTCCACGGCAGATGCGGATTTCGTGTTCGGCAATACTGCTACCTCCACTATCGCTATTGGTCAGGTCAATGCCGGTAACACCCTGGCAAATCTGGATGTCACCAACAACGCGAAAGTGAACAACACCGCCAACAACTACTCGGGTAACCTCGGGTTGAACGTGGCCGCGGGTGGCTTCAACCAACAGAAGAACGATGTGACCATCGCTTCTTCCGAAGCAGCGCAGAACGCAGAGGCCTCAATCGAGGTCATGCAGCTCGCGGTTTCCAGTGCCACCTACAACGGAGTTGAAGCCGGTGACTCCAGCCTTAATACGATCGCCTCGGGTTATGGCGGAAACTGGGGCGGAGGTGGCCACCCTGGCAACCAACCCACCACCAACCAGGATGTTCAGAACAACGCCAACCTGCTCGGATCGCTCAACAGCGTGTCGGGTAACGTCGGCGTGAACGTTGCTGCTGGCGGTACTAACCAGCAGAGCAACTCGCTGTCCATCGCTGCCGGCTGCTACGCCTGTCAGTAAGCGATACCGGACCCGGGTCTCCCGGGTCCTTCCCTATTCTGGACAAGCGCCGATGAAATCTCCGCTCGCACTGTGGATAGCCGGTCTGTTGTTGCCGCTCTGCTGGCTACCAGTACAGGCAACAGAGAAGCCCTTTGCCGCCTTGCCAGGTGGCGGTCTGGTCTTTAAGCCGGTGATGAGTTTGCGTGAACGGCGTTTTGCCAATCTGGTGCAACAAAAAACCGATTTCAGCTGTGGCGCCGCTGCCATGGCGACCTTGCTGAACGAGGCCTACGGCCGGAATCTCAGTGAGGAAGATGTCATCCAGGGCATGCTGGCCGGTGCTGATCCGCAGCAGGTGCGGACCATGGGATTCTCCATGCTGGACATGAAGCGCTATGCCCAGGAACAAGGGTTGCGCGCGCGCGGCTACCGATTGCAGCCACCGCAACTGATGGAAGTGAAGGTGCCTTCGATCGTGTTGATGGATATCCGTGGTTACCGGCATTTTGTGGTCGTGCAAACCAGTAATGACGGCTGGGTATATATCGGTGACCCGGTACTCGGGCACAAGAAAATGACACTGGATGAGTTTGCACAGGGCTGGAACGGCATCGTATTTGCCTTGATTGGTCCCGGTTATGACCGCCAGAACGCATTGCTGACGCCGCCCGAGCCGCTGACTGCGCGCCATCGACTGGATAAGTTTGCTCCGGTAAAGGATGCCGAGTTGATGGAGTTCGGTTTTTTGCAGAGCGATTTTTTCTGAGCAGGCCGACGATGTTTTATGGAATTGGGTGACACTGGGTAAGGAGTGAGAGCATGAAATCACTACGCAGCTGGCGCAGGAAACAGACACTGGCATGCCTGGCAGGCAGTCTGGCTGTATTGAGTTTGCCGGCCAGTGCCGGTAACCCTTTTCAAGTGGCGGAACTGCATGACGATGAGCTGGCGCAATTGCGCGGTCGCTATGTCATGCCGGGGCGCATCATTCATTTTGGCGTGACCATGAGCAGCATCTGGGAGAACAGCGCCGGCCAGACCATTGGCGCCGGGGTTACGTTCCAGGTCGATGGGCAGGCGCAACCCAGTCTCCATATCACCCAATTGACATCACATAGCGAAAATCAGGGCAACGGAACTGCAGTCACGCCAGGCAGTGGTCAGGTTGTCGGCGGTGCCGGCTTGACCGGTGTGCAGGGGATTTCCCAAAGCGTGCGCAGTGCCGGTGATTACAACGAAGGGCTGAATAATCTGGAGATCGTCGTTACCAGGGGAAACAGCGCCCAGACGCAGGACACCAGCGCTGTGCCCTGGGATGGCGCGGCCGCCTTTACCGGGGCCGCAGGTGATGTGCTGGTCAGTACTCGCAATGGCGGTCTGCAGATCCAGCTGGATGCGGGGACTCAGGGGAATGCCCTGCAGCAGATCGGTGGCGGCAATGTCACCCAGCAGGCCAACTTCAGCGGCAACCTGAACAGCGCTCGAAACCTGGCCACGTTGAGCGTTGCTCTGCGCGATCTGCCCTTGGGGCAGGATCTTGCCAACTGCACCCTGGAACAGCTTCGCGCGCTGCGCCCTGGCGGTTACTGAATACATACAATGAGAACAAGGAAGAGCATCATGCGCAGAATGGCTGGTGGTGTCCTGCTGTTGGCAGTGACCGGTAATCTTATGGCGCAGACCGG
>JASJKW010000188.1:0-5278 GCA_037621305.1 Pseudomonas sp. | reverse complement strand
CGCGATGCCACTATTAATCTCGATGTGAAATGGCTGGTTCATACTGTTTCCTCCGTCGGGCAGGCACGCAGCTGCTCCAGCACCGCGACGCGCAAAATTGCTTGAGCCATGATTTGTTCGATCAACGCTGCAACGCTGGGTAGTTCGGAAATCACCGCCGCCACCTGGCCGCTCGGCAGCACGCCCTCGGCGGGATACCCCTCCACCATCGCGCGCTGGATAACCACAGGTGCGTTGGCCGCCATTAACACCTGCGAGGCCGTGGAGCTGTCCTCCTTCAAGGCACGCAAACCGGTGCTGATCAGCTGCGCACTGCTCATGCCGGTCTGGCTTTTCCACTTCCAGGCAGTACGCAGAGACATCAGCAGGCGGCGAAAGCCGCTGGTGTTTTCCAGATGGGCGAGAAACTCGTTGTCAATCATCCGCTGTGGCAGCCCATCCAGAGCCTCGGATACGCGAATCTTCGCGGCATCCTGGACCGCCAGATAACGGCCCAGGGTTTCCCGGGGTACTGGAGATTCGGCGGTCATCAAAAAACGCGTGCCCATGGCAATACCCACAGCGCCATAGGCCAGCGCCGCTGCCAAGCCCCGCCCATCGAAGAAGCCGCCCGCCGCAACCACCGGCACATTCACAGCATCCAGCGTCTGCGGGAGCAGAATGGAGGTAGCCGCACCGCCAGTGTGACCGCCGCCTTCACTGCCCTGCACCGTGACGATATCGGCACCCATCTCCACGGCCTTCTGCGCATGCTTGACCGCACCCACAGTAGGCATGATGACGATACCGGCCGCCTTGAGCCTGGCGATGGAAGCCTTGTCCGGCCCACGTCCGAAGCTCACGGCACGGACTCGGTGCTTGATGGCAAGATCGATCGCTTCGGCCGCATTGGGCTGATACATGTGAAAGTTCAGGCCAAAGGGTTTATCGGTCAGCGATTTGACCTTGAGAATTTCCTGCTCCAACTCGGAGGGCGCGATGGTGACGCCGGCCAGGAAACCGAAGCCACCCGCATTGGCGGTAGCGGCGACCAAGCGCGCGTCGGCCACATAGCCCATCGCGGTCTGCACGATTGGATAGCGACAACCGAGCAGATCACAGAGCGGGGTGTGTAGTCTGGTAGCCATGGCGTTCAACCCGGCTGACGGCTGGTATCAGCCGCTGGCGATGTGCGTTGCGAATCGGCCATCGCTTTCGCATCGAAACCGGCCAGATTATCCCCGGCCAGAAGTTGGTTATGGGTATGGGCAAAGTGGTGCCAGGCAAATACAGCGTCCATGGCAGTGCGCTTGCCCTGCAGATCTTCCACGTGATTGATTGCCTGTTTGGTCAGCGCCAGGCCCATTCTTGGCATGGCGGCGATGCGTTGGGCGATGGAGTAGGTTTCCTCCGTCAACTGCTCCCGGGAAACCACCCGGTTCACCATACCCATCTGATAGGCGCGCTCGGCGCTCATGCGCTCACCGAGGAACAGGAATTCCTTGGCAATACGCGGGTTGAGCTCATAGGGATGGGCAAAATACTCCACCCCTGGAATACCCATGCGTACCACCGGGTCGGCGAAGAAGGCGTCGTCGGAAGCAACGATCAGATCGCACACCCAGGCCAGCATCAGTCCACCAGCGACGCAGGCGCCCTGTACCATGGCAATGGTCGGCTTGGGCGCCTCGCGCCAGCGGCGGCACATGCCGAGATAGACTTCCTGTTCGCGAACGTACTGGAACTCGCCACCCGGCTTGCCCACATGGTCGTACCAGAGATGAACACGATCGAATGACTGGTTGACATCGCGCCCGGGAGTACCGATGTCGTGACCGGCGGAAAAGTTCTTCCCCTCCCCACGCAATACAATGACTTTTACCTCGTCATCATTCACTGCCCGCTGGAAAGCCCGGTCGATGGCATAGGTCATCTGCGAGTTCTGGGCATTGTGGTAACGGGGTCTGTTCAGCGTGATGCTGGCGACGCCTTCACTGACGCTGTACAGAACAACTTCTTCTTCAGTCTGCTCATTCATTTCCGTCATCTCCGATACCCCTTATAAGCTGGCCGAACGCTCGCGCAGTGCCGGTGGATTGCCTTTCATCACAGCGGCGCGCATGTCATGCGGGTCCAGCTTGCGGATGATTGCCAGTTGCTCTTCGGTCGGATAGGTAGTTTCCGGGACGACCGCATCATCACGATGCAGCTCAAAACCGGTGGCCACCTGTACCTGCTCGAAGGTCACACCCGGATGCAGAGAGCGCACGCGGATCGCGCGGTTCGGCCCCTGGAAATCCATTACACAGAGATCGGTAATGATCAGGCCAAAGGTAGCGAAATCCCGGCGTACGCCTTCGCCCCAGCGCTCGTCCTTGGTGCCCACGCTGTTGACCAGGTCCACTTCGCCAGAGACGAATACCCGGGTGTTATGAGCGGGTACGAACATCGAGTTCGCATGGTTGATGCTGTTACCGGGCAGACCCCGGACACCCAACATCTGGATCTTGGGCTGGTCGTAGCTGCCACCGATATAAGAAATATTGCCCTGTCCCCAGCGGTCGATCTGGGTGGGGGTGATCATGGCGTGGCGCTTACCACCCCAGACCACATCGAATACCCGTCGGAACGGCATCCAACCGGAATAAACAGGTTTGTAATCACCCCTCGGGCCCAGTGGAATTGGCTCCTCGATCAGCGATGCTTCGCTATCGGTCATCAACACTTCTGGCGCGAAGGTAAGTTTGGCCAGACCAGCTGCCAGACGGGGAATGGTGCCAATGCCACTGGCCAGAATCTCGCCGTTGTCACGCCATGCTTCCGCGGCGGCGACGATCAGCAGTTCAGCCAGGGTAAAATCTTTTGCAAATGTACTCATGCCTGTCTCCTCACATAACCGGCGCTGGCAGACTTGCCACGTGCTCAGGTCCACCGACGCTGGCCAGATAGTCGTCTTCGGAGTCCTTGATGAAATCATTCATGTAGGTCTCCCAGCCGTTTTCCTGCTGAGCGGTTTCGCAATACGCCTTGAGATGCTTCATATCCCAGCCGTAATTGGGCGCGCAGGTGGTCGGATGCGCTCCGAAGGGTGCATGCACTACGCCAGTCACATAACTGCGTTCGAAGGTGTTGACCCTTGCCTCTTGGGGTGTGGCAAAGGACAGCCGATCGACCAGACGCTCACAGCTGACATAGCAACGGTCAGCCGCCCGGGCATAGAGATCATCGAAGAAGGGATCGGGGCTCTCGATGGCGGTATTGCCGAGCCGGTCCGCCACATCCACATGCAGCAGCGCCACATCCAGCTTGATCGCCGGCATCGCCAGCAGCTCTTCGCCATCGTCATAGGGCGAACGGACGGTTTTGAACTGGGGATTGATCTTCATCACATCGGTGGCCAGTCCGGCCCGACAGGGTAGAAAAGGCACCCGCTGTCCTGCGGCCTGCAATCCCCACATCAGCATGCCCTCATCCAGCTCGACCACTTCCAGAGCGCCGGACTCGCGCGCCTTGCGGAAATAGGGCTCCAGCGGAATGGCATCCAGGGTCACGAAGCCGAAGATCGCCTTGCGCACCTTGCCGGCCGCGCACAACATGCCCACTTCGGGTCCGCCGTAGCCGACGATGGTCAGATCCGTCAGGTCCGAGCGCAGAATCTCCCGAACCAGCGCCATCGGCTTGCGCCGCGGCCCCCAACCACCAAAGCCGATCGTCATGCCGCTTTCGAGCTGAGCTACCACGTCGCGCGCGCTGAGCTGCTTATCCATATTTATCTCCTGGATCAAACTGCTGAATTATTTGAAGCCAACACTGAAGTCATGACCCCATTGGCTCACTCGGGTGGATTCGAAGACGACGTGCTGGCTCCAGTCGCAGCGCAGCCCGCCGTATCCGTACTCGATATCGAAGCCGCCTGGCGTCTTCATGTAGAACGAAATCATGTCGTCATTGCAGTGCTTGCCCAGGGTGGCTGACATCTTCACCCCATGGGCCTGCATGCGATCCATCGCGTAGCCAACCTGATCCATGTTTTCCACTTCCATCATCAAGTGCACGCAACCACTGGCAATTGGCATTTCGAAGATCGCCAGGCTGTGTTCGCGTGGGTTATTGCAATGCAGGAAGTAGATACGCTTGACCGGTTCGGCCGGATCGTCAGTAAACTTGTGGTGAAGAATGTCCGATTGGCGGAAACCCATAACGTCGTGCAGGAACTGCCAGGTCTCGTCAAAATTGGCCGCCGGCAGCACCGTATGCCCCATGCCCTGATCTCCGGTAATGAACTTGGGTACGCCAACCGGGGAAATGAAAGGTCTGAATTCAGACTTGATGCCCCAGCAGATTTCATGGCGGTTGCCGGCCGGATCATGGAACCATGCCATGTCCTGCACGCGGCGCAGCTGCAGTTCAGCGGGGCTGCCCCGGACCACTTCGACGCCGGCGTTCTGTACTTCGACAATGGCTTGGTCAAACGCCTGGCGGTCCCCCAGCTCCCATCCCGATGCCAGATAGCCGTCAGTTTCATCGGGAACGATCAGGTAGCGGAAATCACGCTCATCCATCTTCAGATAGAGACAGTCTTCCGGCGCATCGGTAACCATGGTGCCGAGCACGTTGCTACCGTAGTCCCGCCACTTGTTCAGATCTGTTGATCTGACAACGACATAACCCAGGGCGCGAATATCCATTGCAGATTCCTCTTGCGATTTTTAATGATTGTTGGGTATCTGCGCGCAAGACTCATCGTCCAATAAGACTAAAATCAGCACAGTGATGGAGCGCGAATCGGGAGATTCAGATGGTAAAAAAAGGGGAGACGCAGGGGATTGGAGATAGGATTACCAGTAAGAACAAGGGACCCGGGAGCGCCGTGGGGCGCAGCAAATGCGCCCCCTCTCAAAGCCGGTTATAGGGCAATCAAGCCAACTCGGACTCACGCAACTGGTAACGTACGACCTTGCCGGCGGCACTGGTTGGCAGGCTGGGTACAATTTCAAAATAGCGTGGCACCTTGTAATTGGCCATGTGCTCCCGCGACCAGTGCAGCAATTCCTCTGGCTCAGCGGTGCTATCCTCGCGCAACACCACGAAGGCCTTGCCCACCTCACCCATGCGCTCATCAGGCACACCTATTACCGCCACCTGGGCAATGGCCGGATGAGCAACCAGCAGGCGCTCGATTTCCGCCGGATAGCAGTTGAAACCGCCCACAATGAACATATCCTTGAGCCGGTCAGTGATGCGCAGATAGCCCTGCTCATCCAGCGTACCGATATCGCCGGTATGCAACCAGCCATCG
>JASJKW010000187.1:0-2833 GCA_037621305.1 Pseudomonas sp. | reverse complement strand
TCTGTCGATCGACCTGGGCACTGCCAATACTCTTATTTATGTGCGTGACCGGGGCATCGTCCTGGATGAGCCGTCCGTGGTTGCCATTCGAACTCACGGCAATCAGAAAAGCGTTGTGGCGGTAGGTACCGACGCCAAGCGCATGCTGGGTCGTACACCTGGCAATATCAACGCCATTCGCCCCATGAAGGACGGCGTTATCGCCGACTTCAGCGTTTGTGAAAAAATGCTGCAGTACTTCATCAACAAGGTTCATGAAAACAGTTTCCTGCAGCCGAGCCCGCGTGTGCTGATCTGCGTGCCCTGCAAATCCACTCAGGTCGAGCGCCGCGCCATCCGCGAGTCGGCCCTGGGTGCTGGTGCGCGCGAAGTGTTCCTGATCGAAGAACCGATGGCTGCCGCGATTGGCGCCGGTCTGCCGGTTGACGAGGCGCGTGGTTCGATGGTCGTCGATATTGGCGGCGGTACCACGGAAATCGCGTTGATCTCCTTGAACGGCGTGGTTTATGCCGAGTCTGTGCGCGTTGGTGGTGATCGTTTCGACGAGTCCATCGTGACCTATGTGCGCCGCAACTACGGCAGCCTGATTGGTGAATCTACCGCCGAGCGCATCAAGCAGGAAATCGGCGTGGCCTTCCCCGGTGGCGAAGTGCTGGAAGTCGATGTGCGTGGCCGCAATCTGGCCGAAGGGGTGCCGCGTGCCTTCACGCTGAACTCCAATGAAGTGCTGGAAGCGCTGCAGGAATCCCTGGCGACCATAGTGCAGGCGGTCAAGAGCGCACTGGAGCAATCGCCTCCGGAGCTGGCATCGGACATTGCCGAGCGCGGTCTGATTCTGACTGGCGGTGGTGCCTTGCTGCGTGATCTGGACAAACTGTTGAGCCAGGAAACCGGCCTGCCGGTCATCGTTGCCGAGGAGCCTCTCACCTGCGTTGCCCGTGGCGGTGGTCGGGCGCTGGAAATGATGGACCGGCACGCGATGGATCTGCTGTCCACCGAATAAGCGGTGCCGCGACAGCCCGGCGTATGATGCGCCGAGCTGCCGCAACAGTCTGATCCTGCCGTAGCAAGGAGCCCATCATCAAACCGCTTTTCATCAAGGGCCCGTCACTTGGGGTCCGCTTTCTGGCGCTGACGGTGCTGTCGATAGCACTGATGGTGGTCGACGCCCGTTTCGCCGCACTCAAGCCCCTGCGTTCGCAGCTGGGCATGCTTCTCACGCCTCTGTATTACGTCGCCGAATTGCCGGTGCGCGCTCTGGATACAATCTACCTGCAGCTGACCAGTCGAGCGGATCTGATTGCCGAGAACGAAGGTCTGCGGGCCGAGGCGTTGCTGACCAAACGCAAATTGCAGAAACTCGCGGCGCTGACCGAGCAGAACGTGCGCCTGCGCGAACTGCTCAATTCCTCCGAGTTGGTCGACGAGCGCGTGCTGGTTGCCGAGCTGATCGGTGTCGATCCCAACGCATTCACCCAGCGCATTCTCATCAACAAGGGTGAACGGGACGGGGTCTTTCTCGGTCAGCCGGTACTGGATGCCACCGGGTTGATGGGGCAGGTGGTGGAAGTGTTGCCCTTCAGCGCCCGGGTATTGTTGATTACCGATGCATCCCACAGCCTGCCGGTACAGATCAACCGCAACGGCCTGCGTGCCATTGCCAGCGGTACTGGTAACAGCGAGTGGCTGGAGCTGCGTCACGTCGGTGATACTGCTGATGTGCGGGTGAATGACATCGTGGTCAGCTCGGGACTGGGGCAGCGCTTTCCAGCGGGTTACCCGGTCGGCCGTGTGGCCGCAGTCAATAGCGACTCCTCACAACCCTTCGCCGATGTGCGTGTCGAGCCGACGGCGCAACTCAACCGCAGTCGCTATCTGTTGCTGGTATTCAGCCCGGAAAGTGGCTACGGCGATGTTATCCCTGCACTGAGTCTTGACGGAGAGCCAGTCGAAGAAGCTGACGATCAGTTGCCTGCCGGTGCTGCCCTGCAGCCAGAGCCTGCCTCGGAGCAGGCTTCAGCGTCGAGCACGCCGCCTGAGGGCGCAGCACCGCAGAGCGACGAGGAGCAGAACAATGCGCAGTAGCGTGATAGTGGGGCTGACGTTTCTGGTGGCGCTGATTCTCAGTGTGGTGCCCATGCCCAGCCCCTTTGATGCGGGCCGGCCCATGTGGCTGGCGATGGTGGTGGCGTACTGGGTCATGGCGCTGCCCCATCGCGTCGGCTTGCTCACCGCCTGGGTGACGGGGCTGGCGGCAGACGTGCTGTTCGGTGAGCTGTTCGGCCAGAACGCACTGGTATTGGTGTTGGTGGCCTGGCTGATATTGCTGTTGTATCAGCGCATCCGGCGTTTTCCATTGTGGCAGCAGAGTCTGGTCATGCTGCCGGTGCTGGGTATCGCGCAGATGGTGGCGCTATGGCTGAGTAGCCTGGCCGGCAATCGTCCGCCCACCCTGTTGTATCTGTTGCCGGCGGTGATCAGTGCGGTGCTCTGGCCCTGGGTGTTTTCCGTGCTGCGTGGTGTGAGACGACGCTTCCATGTGCTCTGAACATCGCCGTGTGGTGCATCTTGCCTCGGCATCGCCGCGTCGCCGAGAGCTGCTCGAGCAGATCGGTGTGCCGGTGCAGCGAGTGGAGTGCTCAGTGGATGAACGGCCACACCCCGATGAAGCGGCAGCGGATTACGCCCAGCGGATCACCAGGGACAAGGTCAGCGCCGGTGTGGCCATCGCGCCGGCCGGTGCGGTGGTGCTGGCCGCCGACACGGCTGTGGTGCTGGACGGCACCATTCTCGGCAAGCCGGCGGATCAGCAGCACGCTCTCGCGATGTTGCA
>JASJKW010000186.1:0-5079 GCA_037621305.1 Pseudomonas sp. | reverse complement strand
TTGCTATTGATGGCCTCGCCGAGTCCGTACAGGCGTTCGTTGAGCGCATCAGGCAGTACCCAGCGGCCATCGGCGGCGGCCAGGTGCACCAGCAGATCGACTTCTCGACGGGATAACGTGACCGATTCGCCATCAAGCCAGGCCAGGCCGCTATCGGGTTCCAGCCGTAAAGGTCCCGCTGCGATGGCCTGGGCAGCTCGGCCCTGGGTGCGCCTGACCAGCGCATGCAGTCTCGCAGCCAGCTCGCGCAGGTCGAACGGCTTGACCAGATAGTCGTCTGCGCCTCCTTGCAGGCCGGTGAGTCGGTGTTCAATGGCATCGCGGGCCGACAGAATGAGGACGGGCAAGTCCGGTTCAAACGAGCGCATGCTGCCCAGCAGCTGCATGCCGTCGCGGTCAGGTAACCCAAGATCGAGTACCAGAGCCTGGAATGTGTCTTCCATTTGCGCTGCTTCCGCCGCGGCCGCAGTGCGGACGTGATGCACAGCGATCCCATGTTTGCGCAGTCCAGCGACAATGCCCTGGCCGATCAATTCATCATCTTCCACCAGCAGCACCCGCATCTCAGACCTCTGTTGTCGCCCAAAAGAGCCATCTTAGGCCAAGAGTTACCGGGCCGTCAGCCTGAGGTGAATATCAAGAGCGGCTTTAGTGTCGCTTAATCGGACTATGCTATAAGCGCACGCCGTTGAGACAGACCGCGACAGGAATTGACTGCCGCTATGTTGCCTTTGGGGTAACTTGAGGAGTTTTCATGAATAAAAATCATATTCGAGGGGCAGGCTTGAGTGCCTGTTTGCTGCTGTTTTCTCTGGGTGTGTCTGCTGCGGGGATAACGCCTGATCCAGCGCAGGGCAAGGCTGCGGCGGGACTGTGCGAGACCTGCCACAAGGCCGATGGCAGTGGGCAGAATATTCCGGATGGAGAGTCCTGGCCGCGACTGGCCGGGCTGGATGCGGATTATTTAACCAAACAGATGCAGGATTTCAAGACCGGAAAGCGCCGCAACCCCAGCATGGAGGCGTTTGCCCAGATGCTGGATGACGAGAAGATCGTCCACATTTCCGCCTGGTTCGCCAGCTTGCCAGCCACCACCAGTGGGCAGCCGGAAGAGACTGAAAGCTATTCTGCAGAGCAACTCGAACGCGGCAAACAATTGGCCACGGTAGGAGACTGGGATCAATACGTGGTGCCGTGTTCAAGTTGTCATGGCCCGGATAATCTCGGGGCCGGTACGGTATTTCCGGCAATTGCCGGGCAGCATTTCGGCTATATACGAGACCAGTTGCTGGATTGGCAGCAGGGCCACCGCGACAACGATGCTCAGAAACTGATGGCCACCATCGCCTCACGGATGAGCGCTGAGGATATCAATGCAGTCGCTGCCTGGCTTTCCCTTCAGCCAGCCGCCCAGTAGAGGAAATATCCATGACCAATTCAACTCTGTTGGTGCTCCGGTTACGTCGGTATCTATTGGTTACGCTGGGCTGCATCCTGGCGGGCCACCTATCTCTGGCACAGGCTCAGTTGTCCGAGGAGAGCCTGGGCATCCTTGCAACCATGGCACCAAACGCCCCCGCCCCAGGCGCTGACAGTTTTGTGCATATTCCGCCGACAATGGCTGATCTGGAAGCGTCGTCCCTGCACCCGGAATTGAAGCGGGTCATCCGGCGCGGTTATGACATCTTCACCAATACCCAGCAGTATCGTGATCAATATGTATTCAACGATATGAACTGCGACAGTTGCCACATGGGTGCCGGGCGCTTGCCGTTTGCCGGACCGATCTGGCCGGCGGCGGTCACGCTGCCGAATTATCGACCGAAGAATGATCACGTCAACAGCCTGGAAGAACGCATCGCCGGCTGCTTCACCTACTCCATGAACGGCAAACCGCCGGCCTATGGCAGTGACGAGATGCTTGCGCTCAGTGCCTATCATCAGTGGCTGGCCAAGGGCGTGCCTATGTACCTGACGGATGCCGATATATATGGACGTGGCTATCCGCGGGTTGCCGAACCCGCTGAAGCACCGGACTACCAGCGTGGCAAGGCCACCTATGAGACGCAATGCTCAATATGCCATGCTGAGGATGGCGGAGGACTGAGTGTACGGGGCGAGGTGGTGTTCCCGCCGCTATGGGGTGACAACTCCTATAACTGGGGCGCCGGTATCAGCCGCCTGTTCACGCTGGCAGGCTTCGTCAAACACAACATGCCGCTGGGTCAACCCAATACCCTGACCGATCAGCAGGCCTGGGACCTGGCCCAGTTCATCGACTCCCAGGAGCGTCCGCAGGACCCACGCTACACCGGTGACGTGAAGGAAACCCTGGAGTTGTACGGCGATACCTTCCACAAACACACCTTGTACGGGCAGGAAGTGGAAGGCCGGTTGCTGGGTGATCACGACAACGTAGGCCGCAAGGACTTTCTCAAGCCTGATGTACTGCGCGGCCGTACCTTCGACTGATATGACTCGAACTGGGCGGGGCAACAGGTCAGCGCCAGTTTAGTTTCGCTTAACCGAGCAAGTGCATCATTCCGGAAATGCCTTGCTTGGAGGAGTCGAAATTGTCTTGGTACCGACGTGCGCTTGCGATTGTTTTTCTATGCTTTTGTGTCATGGGTAGCGCAGGGGCCAATAGCAGCCTGTTCTCCTGGGGCCAGGAGCCCGAACTGCTGCAGGCCGTAGATGTTTTCCAGCTGGAAGAGGTGCACCGGCAAGACGATAGCGATAGCTTCGAGGTAAAGGGACGCATCACCGATGGCTACTATGTTTACCGCCATTCATTGAAGCTGGTTGACGGGCAGGGTAATCCGGTTGAGCTGGGACTCACGGCAGGTACAGCCCAGCACGATGAGTTCTTCGGCGATACGGAAATCTACACCGGCGCTATGCTGCGTCTGGACTTTCCGGCTGAGACATCAGGCCCGCTGACGCTGCATTGGCAAGGATGCGCAGAGGTTGGCTTCTGTTATCCACCGCAGACCCTGCAGGTGGATCTGCCAGCGAGTGAGTCTGCGGGCTCGATCCAGGCTCCGTCCGCTCGATCCTCCATTCCAGACAACGCACTCCTGAGTGCCGGCGAAGACCAGAAAGCTGCGCAGCGGCTGGCCGCGCTAGGTCCGGTGTCGGGCACGTTGCTGTTCTTCGGCTTCGGTCTGTTACTGGCATTCACCCCCTGCACACTGCCGATGATTCCCATCGTCTCCAGTATGGTGGTCGGCAGTCAGGCCAAACCTCGACGCGCTTTCGTTCTCTCCCTGTTCTACGTGGTGGCGATGGCGGGCACCTACGCTGCAGTCGGGGTGGCCGCTGGCCTGGCCGGCGCCAATCTGCAGGCAACGCTGCAATCGCCCTGGCTGCTGGGCGCGTTCGCGGTATTGTTTCTGATCCTCGCAAGCGCGCTGTTCGGTCTGTTTTCCTTGCGCTTGCCGTCCGCACTGATGGACCGGGTCGCGTCGGCAGGGCGCGGGCGTTCGGGGGGCAGTGTGATCGGTGCTGCAGCGCTGGGCTTTCTGTCTGCCTTACTGGTCGGTCCATGCATGACCGCGCCCCTGGCCGGTGCCTTGCTGTATATCGGGCAAACCGGCAGTGCGCTTTATGGCGGTCTGGCGCTGTTTGCGCTCGGTCTGGGCATGGGGTTGCCGCTGTTGGCGATAGCGACGTTCGGTGCGCGCATCCTGCCCAGACCTGGCGCCTGGATGGACAGGGTGAATATTGCTTTCGGCTACGTCATGGTCGGTATGGCGGTGATGATGCTGGATCGCTTTGTACCGGCCACCCTGAGTCTGATTTTGTGGGGAGCATGGATACTGTCGATTGCCATCGGTTTGCTGGCCTGGGCTCAGGCGGTAACAACGAAGCCGCGTCTGCTATGGACGCTGCGCACCGGGGCAGCCCTTGTCGGATTGTGGGCGGTGTTCATGTTGGTAGGCGCGGCGTCGGGTGGGGATTCGGTATTGCAGCCGTTGACCCATCTGCGCGGTGGGGCGGCGGTGGCCTCCACAACAACCACGCCGACCTATGTTCAGGCCAAATCGGTGGAGGATGTGGATGCCCGTTTGGCAGAAGCAGCGGTGCGCGGCGAGTGGACTCTGATCGACTTCTACGCTGACTGGTGCATCAGCTGCCATGTCATCGAGCGCAATGTCTTCGGTGACCCTGTAGTGGCGCAGCGCCTGGCACGCATGCAGATCGTGCGTCCGGATGTGACGCTCAATGACGCCACTGATCAGGCCCTGCTCAAACACTGGGGCGTCATGGGCCCACCGACACTCATTCTTGTGGGACCCGATGGCGCCGAGCGCCGCGACCTGCGTATGGTGGGTGAGATCAATGCGAATGAATTCCTCGAACGTCTGAATACAGCAGGTACACCATGATGAGTATCGGTCCATTCTCCATAAAGGTTGTCGGTGTCGTTGCTGCCATATTGCTCGCCTGGTTGGTGGCCCGCGCTGTTGCCAAGCGCATGCCCGATGTTTCTCACAAGCTGGCCGGCGTATTGCTGTTTGATGCCGTGTTCTGGGGGCTGATAGCGGCCCGGCTGGGATATATCGCCCAATGGCGGGAAGACTATTTCGCAGCGCCAATGTCGATGCTCGCCATCGGCGACGGCGGCTTTTCCTGGTGGGTGGGGGTGCTGGCCGCGCTCGCGTTTGTCTGGTGGCGGACCCGTGCCTCACAGCGGCTGCGTCGGCCGGTCCTGGTGGGGGTGGTGACCGGCGTTGCGGCGTGGTTCTCGGCCGGCATGGTGGTCGGGTTGCTGCAGCATTCGCCACCCCTGCCGGATCTGCATTTGGCGACGCTGGAAGAGCAGCCCATCTCGCTACTGTCCTATCAAGGGCGTCCGACCGTGGTGAATCTCTGGGCCACCTGGTGTCCGCCCTGTCGTCGGGAAATGCCGGTATTCGAGCAGGCTCAGGCAGCGTTTCCAGAGGTGGACATTGTCATGATCAACCAGGGGGAAAGTGCCCAGCAAGCTCAGGCCTTTCTCAAAAGTCAGGGACTGAGTTTGAGTGACGTATTGCTTGATCCCTTCTCCCGGGCCATGCACGCAGTGGGTGCGCGGGC
>JASJKW010000185.1:0-3286 GCA_037621305.1 Pseudomonas sp. | reverse complement strand
CCCTCCTACAGACGTGCAGTGATCTGGTGGTTTTTTGTAGGAGGCCCGACTCGGGGGGGGGGCGCCCCACAGTATTCAGCTCAGCATCATGAAGGCTACTGCCCGATCTGCGGCCTGGTTGATCAGGTCTGTCTGGGTCAGGCCGCTGCTTTTCAGCGGCTTGAGGTCATGGTCGCCGGTGTCCAGCCAGCTCACCTGCAGCTGATTCGACAGGGTATAGGTCGCTACTTCATCCGGTTTGCCGAGCGGGTCGCGGGTGCCCTGGAGGATCAGGCTGCGGGTGCGCAGTGGGGCCAGGTGTTCGGTGCGCAGTTTCTCCGGCTTGCCGGGCGGGTGGAATGGGTAGCCAAAACAGATCAGCCCAGCCGGCTGCAGCTCGTCGGCAAGCAGGCTGGCAACCCGTCCACCCATGGATTTTCCGCCGATATACAGCGGCTGCGGACCTGCGCGGTAATGCTCGCGAAAGCTGTCCTGCAGAACCGCCATGGGATTGGGCGGTCGCTTGCCGCCCCCTGCTCGTCTGGCAGCCATATAGGGAAACTCGAAACGCAGCACGCGGATGCCG
The DNA here is from genome assembly GCA_037621305.1 of Pseudomonas sp. Classification (GTDB taxonomy): domain Bacteria; phylum Pseudomonadota; class Gammaproteobacteria; order Pseudomonadales; family Pseudomonadaceae; genus Halopseudomonas. The sequence goes on along the minus strand of JASJKW010000185.1, from coordinate 2,721 downwards.
CGCGTGGCCAGGGCCTCGGCCAGCTGGTTCATGTAGTCGCTGTCCATCGGTGCGCCGGCACCATGGGCCAGCAACAGTGTTGCCTGCGCCTGCGCGGAGGGCTTGGTTTCAAGAAAAGATGACGACACGGGTGCTCCAGATAGATATTGTTGCGTTGGGGGATAGGGTCCCACGGTAAGTGTCGGTAAGTGTCTGCAGACCGATGGGAATGCCCGCGGGCGGGCAGCGATGCGCTGGCCTCTACCTTACATCGACTACCCGGTTTTCCAAGCGGACACCTTGACGCAAGTCATGTGCGACATCATGCCACATCAAGGCCGGGGGCCATCCCTTCACAGGGGCACCCACGGGGACTATCCTTGTTCACCCGGTCATTTGGCTCATGGCCGGCACCGCCCGGCCTCCGGGCAGGCGCCAGGGTACCAACGCGATTTCGCCTTGTCGCGGAAGCTTTCATCGATCAAAAACCTTCCTCGACAAACATCAGCGAACCGCTGTAAATCATGCCGTGCTGCCCCCTGAAGTGGCCATTACATTGACACGTGTCATTGCAAACAGTATGGGCATTCCTCATACTTGCCGCCGCTTTGACCCCCTTTAACCATTGCTATCCGTGGAATCTCTCGCATGAGCACAGCTACCACTCCGACAGCCTATAACTACAAGGTGGTTCGCCAGTTCGCCGTCATGACGGTGGTCTGGGGTATCGTAGGTATGGCATTAGGTGTCTTCATTGCGGCCCAGCTGGTCTGGCCCGCCCTCAACTTTGACCTGCCCTGGACCAGCTTCGGACGCTTGCGCCCGCTGCACACCAACGCGGTCATTTTTGCCTTTGGCGGTTGTGCCCTGATCGGCACGTCGTTTTACGTGGTGCAGCGCACTACGCAGGCACGACTGATATCAGACAAAATGGCCGCCTTCGTGTTCTGGGGCTGGCAGGCTGTTATCGTGCTCGCAGTGATTACCTTGCCGCTGGGCTATACCAGCACCAAGGAATACGCCGAGCTGGAGTGGCCGATCGATATCCTGATCACGATCGTGTGGCTGGCCTACGGTCACGTGTTCTTCGGCACCATTGCCAAGCGCAAGATGAAGCACATCTACGTAGCCAACTGGTTCTACGGGGCGTTCATCATCACCATCGCGATTCTGCACATCGTCAACAACATGGCGATGCCGGTGAGCATGTGGAAAGCCTATTCCATGTATGCCGGTGCTACCGATGCGATGGTTCAGTGGTGGTACGGTCATAACGCCGTAGGCTTCTTCCTGACTGCGGGCTTCCTCGGCATGATGTACTACTTCGTGCCCAAGCAGACCGAGCGTCCGGTTTACTCCTACCGTCTGTCCATCGTGCACTTCTGGGCACTGATCGGCCTGTACATCTGGGCTGGTCCGCACCACCTGCACTACACCGCTCTGCCTGACTGGGCTCAGACCCTGGGCATGGTGATGTCGCTGATTCTGCTGGCTCCGAGCTGGGGCGGCATGATCAACGGGATGATGACGCTGTCCGGCGCCTGGCACAAACTGCGCACCGACCCGATCCTGCGCTTCCTTGTTGTGGCACTGGCCTTCTACGGCATGTCCACCTTTGAAGGCCCGATGATGGCCATCAAGACCGTGAACGCCCTGTCGCATTACACTGACTGGACTATCGGCCACGTACACGCCGGCGCTCTGGGCTGGGTTGCGATGATCTCGATCGGCGCCATCTACCACATGCTGCCGAAGGTGTTCGGTCGTGAGGAGATGCACAGCATCGGCCTGATCAACGCACACTTCTGGCTGGCCACTATCGGTACTGTTCTGTACATCGTATCCATGTGGGTCAACGGTATCACCCAGGGTCTGATGTGGCGCGCAGTCAACGTTGACGGCACGCTGACCTACTCCTTCGTCGAGGCGCTGGAAGCCAGCCATCCGGGCTTCATCGTCCGCTGGATCGGCGGCCTGTTCTTCCTGATCGGCATGCTGCTGATGGCCTATAACAGCTGGCGCACCATCCGTGCTGCACAGCCGGCCGAAGCCCAAGCCGCAGCCCAGATCGCCTGAGGAATTGATTGATGAGACAGCATGAGATTGTTGAAAAGAACGTAGGCCTGCTGATCGTGCTGATCGTTGTTGCGATCAGCTTCGGTGGTCTGACCCAGATCGTGCCGCTGTTCTTCCAGGACGAAACCACCCAGCCGGTTGAGGGCCTGCGGCCCTACACCGCGCTGGAGCTGGAAGGCCGCGACATCTACATCCGTGAAGGCTGCGTCAGCTGCCACTCGCAGATGATCCGTCCGTTCCGCTCTGAAACCGAGCGTTACGGTCATTACTCCGTCGCCGGTGAAAGCGTCTGGGAACACCCCTTCCTGTGGGGCTCCAAGCGTACCGGTCCGGACCTGGCCCGTGTTGGCGAGCGTTACTCCGACGACTGGCACCGCGCGCACCTGATCAACCCGCGTGACGTGGTACCTGAGTCGAAGATGCCTTCGTACCCCTGGTTGCAGGAAAATGTCCTGACTGGCAAGCACACCGCCCGGAAAATGGAAGTCATGCGCAAGCTGGGCGTTCCATATACCGATGAAGACATTGCCGGAGCTACTGAAGCGGTCAAGGGCGCAGCTGAAATCGATGCGCTGATCGCTTACCTGCAGCATCTGGGCACTGTCATCTCCGACCGCCGGTAACTACCAATGGATATCAATACTCTACGCGGCATCGCCACCATCT
>JASJKW010000184.1:0-3542 GCA_037621305.1 Pseudomonas sp. | reverse complement strand
ATGTGGGCGAGCATCGGTCAGGCCACAGGCGCGAGCGCCCAGCAGCACCACCAGGGGGCGCAGTCGTTTTCCGCCGGCGCTGATGATATAGCTGCCGATTTTCTCAACGAGAGGGACGCGGGAGTGCAGTTGACGCATGATCAACTGGTTTACAGCCTCGAAATCATCCGTGACTGCGTTGTAAAAAGGCAGGGTCGTCATCTACAGCACGCTTTCAGAAGGGTTGCGCGGCATGCTAGGCGGCGGCTTGCGCGCTGTCAAGGAAGCAGGCGGTTCTGCGTGCACAACAACCTGTGGTGGGCTTTTCTGGAAACGAAGTTCGGCATTGCGCAACGGGGGATTTGTCGGTAGAATCCCGGCCCCTGAAAACCCGATTTATAGCATCCCTGTTTTGACAATGGCAAGCTCGGGCCCGATGGCGGGTTCACTTGCAGCCATGCCGGCCACTAACGATTATACCCAAGCGCCGGGTGAGCAGGATTACGGAGAAAGCAACATGTACGCAGTAATTGTTACTGGTGGCAAGCAGTACAAGGTCGCCGAAGGCGAATACCTGAGAGTAGAGAAGCTGGAAGCCGAAACCGGCGCCAGCATTGAGTTCGATCGCGTACTGCTGATCGGTAACGGTGATGACGTCACCATCGGTGCACCGGTTGTCGAGGGTGCCAAGGTGACTGCTGAAGTCAGCGCTCACGGTCGTGGCGACAAGATCCGCATCATCAAGTTCCGTCGTCGCAAGCACCACATGAAGCGCATGGGCCACCGTCAGTGGTACACCGAAATCAAGATCACCGGCATCTCTGCCTAAGTATTGAGGAGTAAAGACTCATGGCACACAAAAAAGCAGGCGGTTCCACACGTAACGGTCGCGATTCAGAAGCCAAACGCCTTGGCGTGAAAATGTACGGCGGCCAGACCATCGTACCCGGCAACATTATCGTCCGTCAGCGTGGCACCCAGTTCCACGCCGGCAAGAACGTTGGCATGGGCAAGGATCACACTCTGTTTGCCAAGGCGAGCGGCGTGATCAAGTTTGAAGTCAAGGGTGAGTTCAACCGTCGCTACGTCAGTGTCGTAGCCGGCTGATAGTTTCCCTGTTTCAGAAAGCCCTGTCTTGCGACGGGGCTTTTTTGTTTGTAGCTTAGGGTCAGGCTCTATGACCTCTCAATCAACCCCTTCAGGGGGAGCGCAATGAAATTCGTAGATGAAGTATCCATTACGGTAAAGGCCGGTGATGGTGGCAACGGGTGCATGAGTTTTCGGCGGGAGAAGTTTATTCCCAAAGGCGGCCCTGATGGTGGTGATGGTGGTGATGGAGGTTCCATCTTTCTGGAAGCCGATCCGAATCTGAATACCCTGGTCGATTATCGCTACACGCGGCGCTTCAACGCCAAGCGCGGTGAGAATGGTCGTGGTTCCGATTGTACTGGTGCCAAGGGTGAAGAGATGGTCCTGGCCGTGCCGGTGGGTACCACTGTGGTCGATGCCGGAACCCAGGAGATCATCGGTGATCTGACCGAGCCGGGCCAGCGCTTGCTGGTGGCTCAGGGTGGTTTCCATGGTCTCGGCAACACCCGCTACAAGTCCAGTGTCAATCGCGCTCCCCGGCAGACCTCGAACGGCAGTCTTGGTGAGTTGCGTGACCTCAAGCTGGAGTTGAAGGTGCTGGCGGACGTAGGTCTGCTGGGGCTGCCCAATGCTGGCAAGAGCACCTTTATTCGGGCCGTTTCTGCCGCCAAACCTAAAGTGGCTGACTACCCCTTTACCACCATGGTGCCAAACCTGGGTGTGGTGGATGTTGGTCAGTTGCGCAGTTTTGTCATCGCTGATATTCCGGGGGTTATCGCTGGGGCTGCCGAAGGTGCAGGGTTGGGGACGCGCTTTCTGAAGCATTTGTCGCGCACCCGGCTGCTGCTGCATCTCGTGGATATGGCTCCGCTGGATCAGGCTGATCCGGTTGAGGCGGTCGAGACCATCGTTCACGAGCTGGGCAAATTCAGTCCGGCGTTGACCTTGCGTGAGCGCTGGCTGGTGCTCAACAAGTGCGACCAGCTGCTGGAAGATGAGCAGCAGGCAATTCTTGATGATGTGGTCGAGCGTCTTGAATGGGAAGGTCCGGTATTCGTCATTTCCGCAGCTGAGCGCCAGGGTACTCAGGAGCTGGCCAAGGCGGTCATGAACTGGCTTGATGAGCGCGGGCTGCGGATGCAGGAAGATGAGGAGTATGCTGCGCAGGTGGCAGAGCTGGATCGGCAGATCGAAGAAGAGGCTCGGGCGCACATCCAGGAGCTGGACGATCGTCGGGCGCGTCGCAAGGCGGGTCTTGCCGAAGAGGATGATGATGACGATCTCGACGATGATGATGAAGATGGTCCGGAAATTTTCTACGTGCAGTGATTGCGGAGCTGAACAGGCATGCGTGACAAGGTAGTGGCTGCCCAGCGTTGGGTGGTAAAGATCGGAAGTGCATTGCTGACGGGTGATGGTCGCGCTCTGGATCGTGAGGCCATGACCATCTGGGTTCGCCAGCTGGCCGCGTTGCGTGACAGTGGCGTGGACGTGGTACTGGTCTCCTCTGGCGCCGTGGCTGCAGGCATGACGCGGCTGGGCTGGACCGAGCGGCCTAAAAGCATACATAGATTGCAGGCGGCAGCAGCGGTAGGTCAGATGGGGTTGGTTCGGGCCTGGGAGACCAGTTTTGAAGTCCATGGGCTGACCACGGCTCAGGTGTTGGTCACGCATGACGATCTGTCAGACCGCAAGCGTTACCTCAATGCGCGCAGTACCTTGCGTGGATTGCTGGATCTGGGTGTGATTCCGGTGATCAATGAGAACGACACTGTGGTCACTGATGAAATCCGCTTTGGTGATAACGACACCCTCGGTGCGCTGGTGGCCAATCTGGTCGAGGCTGATCTGTTGGTGATACTCACTGATCGCGACGGATTGTTCACTGCTGATCCGCGCAGCGATCCTGATGCCGTGCTGATCTCTCAGGCGATGGCCGATGATCCCAAGCTGGATGCCATGGCGGGCGGCAGCGCTGGTGCGTTGGGGCGTGGTGGCATGCAGACCAAGCTGCGGGCGGCACGGCTGGCGGCCCGCTCGGGTGCCAGTAGCATCATTGTCGGTGGTCGCATCGATCAGGTGATCGCTCGCCTGAAGGCGGGAGAGCGGCTGGGCACTCTGTTGCTGCCCGAGAAAGGCATGCTGGCGGCGCGTAAGCAGTGGCTCGCTGGTCATCTGCAGACGCGCGGTCGCTTGTTGATCGATGAGGGTGCGGTACGGGCTCTGCGGGGTGGGCACTCCAGTCTTCTGCCGGTGGGCGTCAAGGCGGTCGAGGGTAACTTCCGTCGCGGCGAGATGGTTGTCTGTGCTGGGCTTGATGGGCGGGAGATCGCTCGTGGTCTGGTCAATTACGGTGCCCAGGAAGCGGCTCGCATCATTGGGCGGTGCAGTGAGGAGATCGTCGGAGTGCTGGGTTACGTCGATGAGCCAGAGCTGGTGCATCGGGAGAATCTGGTGCTGGTGTAGTTTCTGGG
>JASJKW010000183.1:0-10560 GCA_037621305.1 Pseudomonas sp. | reverse complement strand
CCTGTCGTCTCGCTGGTCGGTTATACCAACGCCGGCAAATCCACGCTGTTCAATATGCTGACTGAGTCCGCGGTGTACGCTGCCGATCAGCTGTTCGCCACGCTCGACCCCACCTTGCGTCGAGTTGAACTGGATGACATAGGTCCGGTGATCGTGGCGGATACGGTCGGGTTCATTCGCCATCTGCCACACAAATTGGTCGAAGCGTTTCGCGCCACGCTGGAGGAGTCCAGTCAGGCTGACCTGCTGCTGCACGTGATCGATGCGGCAGATGCGGAGCGGATGTCGAATATCGAACAGGTGAATCTGGTGCTGGACGAGATCGGGGCCAGTGCGCTGCCGACGCTGGAGGTCTACAACAAGATCGATCTGCTGGAGCATTTTGAGCCGCAGATCCAGCGTGATGGCAATGGTGTAGCGGTCCGGGTCTGGTTGTCTGCGCGCGACGGTCTTGGGATGGAGCTGCTGGCGCAGGCCATCGCTGAGCGTCTGTCGGAAGATGTTGTGCAGCAAAGCATTGTGCTGGGGCATGACGAAGCGCGACTGCGGGCGCAGTTCTACGCCGTTGGCGCAGTCGCTGCAGAGCGTATTGCGGAAGATGGTCGGCAGGAACTGGATCTGCGTTTGCAGCGCAGCGACTTAAACCGCTTGCTCAAGCGTGAAGGTTGGCAGCTGGAAAGATTTCTCGAACAACACACTTTGCAATAATGGATAGCGGTTGCGGTTCGCGCAGCGGTCCGCATTTGCTGTAGGATTGCGGAAATGACTGCGCCGGCCATCCACGTCGGCAGAGGCAGTTTCATGGTTTTGGACAACGGAGAACGCTATGGCGTGGAATGAGCCTGGTGGCGGTAACAACTCGAATAACCAGGATCCCTGGGGAAGTGGCGGTAACCGTGGCGGTGATAATCGCGGCGGGAAACAGGGGCCGCCCGATCTGGATGAGGCGCTGCGTAAACTGCAGGACAGCCTGAACGGCATCTTCGGCAACAAGAAGCGTGGCAGTGGTGACGGTGGCAACGGTCGCCGGGTCGGAGGTGGCCAGGGCATTCCCAAGGGGCTGTGGGTCATCGGTGTTCTGATTCTGTTCGTTTTCTGGCTGTTCAGCGCCGTCTACAAAGTCGACGAGCAGGAGCAGGCAGTCATACTGCGCTTCGGTGAATACAATCGTACCGTTGAGTCCGGTCTGCATATCTACTTCCCGCCGATCGAGAAGAAATTCCAGCGCAACGTGACCCAGGTTCGTTCCTATCGTCAGGAAGGTCAGATGCTGACCGAAGATGAGAACATCGTTGAAGTGCCGCTGGCGGTGCAATACCGAATTTCCAACCTGGAAGACTTCGTACTGAAAGTCGAGGATCCAGAGGTGAGTCTGCGTCATGCCACCGAGAGTGCGTTGCGTCACGTGGTGGGTTCTACAGCGATGCACCAGGTGCTGACCGAAGGTCGCGAGCAGATGGGTATCGAAACCACCGAGCGTCTGCAGCGTTATCTGGATGCTTATCAGACCGGTATCACCGTGGTTCAGGTGAACATCGAGAGCGCCCGGGCGCCCGCTGAAGTTCAGGATGCGTTTGATGACGTGATCCGTGCCCGGGAAGATGAGGTGCGTGAGCGCAACCAGGCCGAATCCTACGCCAACGGCGTAATCCCGGAAGCCCGTGGTCAAGCCCAGCGTTTGCTGGAGGAAGCCAGTGGTTACCGCCAAGCCATGGTCGCCAGAGCAGAGGGTGAGGCGAAGCGTTTCAACCTGCTGATCGCCGAATACCGTCAGGCGCCGGAAGTGATGCGCGAGCGGATGTTCATTGAGTCGATGCAAGAAGTGCTGAGCAATACCAGCAAGATCATGGTATCGGGCGATGGCAGCAGCAACTTGCTGTACCTGCCGATTGACAAGTTGATGCAGCAGGGTAGCGGCAGTTCGTCCTCTTCATCTTCTTCGTCTGCGGCTACTACCGGAGCAGACGCTTCGACACGTCTGCCGGTGCAATTGCAGCAGCGCGATCTGCGTACAAGGGAGACCCGCTGATGAGTAACAAGTCGATATTCGGACTCATAGCCGCGCTGGTGTTGGTCGTGGTTGGTTTGAACAGTTTCTTCATCGTCGAGCAGACCCAGCGTGGACTGGTGCTGCAGTTCGGTAAGGTTGTACGCGATGACGTCCCTCCAGGGCTGCACTTCAAATTGCCTTTCGTGCAGGAAGCCAAGCTGTTCGACGGCCGTCTGCTGACGTTGGATACCGCTACCCAGCGTTATCTGACGCTGGAGAAGAAGGCACTGATGGTGGACTCTTTTGCCAAGTGGCGTATTGCCAATGTGCAACGGTATTACACCGCCACCTCCGGCGTGCGTTCCATTGCCGAAGAACGCTTGTCGCGCCAGCTCGAATCGGGCCTGCGCAACGAAGTGGCGCGCCGCACTCTGCATGAAGTCGTAGCAGGTGAACGTGATCAGCTGATGGCCGACATCACTGCCGATCTGAATGCCAGCGCAAGCCGCGAACTGGGTATTGAGGTGGTCGATGTGCGGGTCAAGGGCATGGATCTGCCGCGCGAGGTCAACCGCAGTGTATTCGAGCGGATGAGTTCCGAGCGTGAGCGTGAAGCCCGCGAGCACCGCGCCAAGGGTCGTGAGTTGGCCGAAGGTATTCGTGCCGATGCTGATCGTCAACAGCGAGTGATCCTCGCCGAGGCCTTCCGCGAAGCCGAGGAGATCCGTGGTCAGGGTGATGCCGAGGCGGCAGCAATCTATGCAGATGCATATAACAAGGATCCGCAGTTCTATTCCTTCTATCGCAGTCTGCAGGCTTATCGGGAAAGTTTTTCCAGCAAGTCCGATGTGCTGGTGCTTGACCCACAGAGCGATTTCTTCAAGTTTTTCAAGGGTGCGCAACAACCTTGAGTCGCAACTGACCACACTCGTCCGCCGGACGGGTGTGGTCACGCAAAAACATGCTACAATCGCGCAGCCGGGTCATCCCCGGCTTTTTTGTGACCGGCAGTTCCGGGAAGAGGTTTGAGTCGATGTGGCAGAGTCTGGCAGCAGCGCTGTGTCTGGTGCTGGTTCTGGAAGGCCTGATGCCATTTCTGGCTCCCCGCCTGTGGAAGCGAATGCTGTCTGAAGTAAGCGGTATGAGCGACCGTCAATTGCGTATTGCCGGACTGCTGAGCATGCTGACGGGTACCGCCTGTCTATACCTGATCCGCTAGATAAAGGTTGTGAAGATGCCTACTGTTGATCGCTGGCTGTTGCCTGACGGGATCGAAGAAGTGCTGCCTGAAGAGGCCGCACGAACCGAAGCAGCCCGCCGGCAATTGCTGGATCTGTTCTCCCGTTGGGGGTATGACCTGGTCATCACCCCACACATCGAGTACCTCGAATCTCTCCTGACCGGCTCCGGTCATGATCTGGAATTGCAAACCTTCAAGATGATCGACCAGTTGTCCGGGCGCATGCTCGGTCTGCGTGCCGACATTACCCCTCAGGTGGCGCGTATTGATGCGCACACCCTGGGTGCCGAAGGCCCCAGTCGTCTATGCTATTGCGGTAGTGTTCTGCACACCTTGCCGCGGCCACTGTCTACATCCCGCAGCCTGATTCAGCTGGGTGCGGAACTCTATGGTGATGCCTCCAGCGCCAGTGACATCGAAGTCATAGCGCTGATGCTTGAAACGCTGGCAGCCAGCCGCGTCGAAGGCGTTCATCTGGATATCGGTCACGTTGGCATCTACCGTGGGTTGGTGCAGGCAGCGGGCCTGGACGGTTCTGCCGAGCGGGCATTGTTTGATGCATTGCAACGCAAGGCGGTGACCGAGGTGCGTGAATTGACGTCGCGTATCGAACAAACGTCCCTGGCTGCCATGCTGTGCAGTCTTGCGGAGTTGTCCGGTGGGGTCGAAGTGCTGGAACGTGCCCATGTCATGCTGGACGGCGCCCCGGAAGCAATCATGGCGGCGCTGGATGAACTGGCAGAAATCGCCCAGGTGATCTCCCGACGCTACCCTGACGTACCACTGTATTTCGACCTGGCAGAGCTGCGTGGTTACCATTACCACACAGGCGTGAGTTTTGCCGCCTTCGTCGCAGGGACCGGACAAAGCATTGCTCAGGGCGGCCGCTACGATGAGATCGGTCGTGATTTCGGGCGTGCGCGTCCGGCCACCGGCTTCTCCACCGACCTGCGTCTGCTGGTCGCCTGTGGTCAGATCGACGTCGGCAGTCGCGAGCACGGTATCTGGGCACCTAATGCGAATCAATCCGGCCTGCAGGACAAGGTCATGCAACTGCGCCATGAAGGCGAGCGGGTAATAGTTGCACTGCCTGGCCAGCTTGATGCTGAAGCGGCAGATTTCGGTTGCGACCGGATTCTGCGCTTTGAAAATGATGGTTGGCAGGTTAAAGAAATTTCCGTGGCCTAGGGCCAGTTCCTAACAAGTGAGGCAAGAGCTGAACATGGGTAAGAATGTTGTCATCCTGGGCACCCAATGGGGCGATGAAGGCAAGGGCAAGATCGTCGATCTGCTGACCGAGCAGGTTTCCGCTGTGGTGCGTTATCAGGGCGGACACAATGCCGGGCATACGCTGGTGATCGATGGTGAGAAGACCGTCCTGCACCTGATTCCCTCCGGGATCCTGCGCGAGAATGTGATGTGCTACATCGGCAACGGTGTAGTCCTGTCCCCTGAGGCGCTGCTCAAGGAATTGAACGGCCTGGAAGCGAAAGGCGTGCCGGTGCGCGAGCGCCTGCGCATCAGCCCGGCTTGCCCGCTGATTCTGCCTTACCACGTCGCGTTGGATCAGGCGCGTGAACTGGCGCGTGGGGAAGACAAGATCGGCACCACCGGTCGGGGGATCGGGCCTGCTTACGAGGACAAGGTTTCCCGCCGTGGTCTGCGCGTGGGGGATCTGTTCAACCCTGAGCGTTTTGCCGTCAAGCTGGCCGAGGTGCTGGAATACCACAACTTCGCCCTGCAGCATTATTACAAGGTCGAGCCGATCGATTTCCAGAAAACGCTTGATGAGGCCATGGGTTACGCCGAATGGCTCAAGCCGTTGATGGAAGACGTAACCGCGCGTTTGCATGTGCTGCGTCGCGAAGGGGTCAACATCATGTTCGAGGGTGCCCAGGGCTCCCTGCTGGATATTGATCACGGCACCTACCCCTATGTCACCAGCTCCAACACCACTGCCGGCGGTACCGCCACTGGTTCCGGTTTTGGCCCGCTGTATCTGGATTACGTACTGGGTATCACCAAGGCCTATACCACTCGGGTTGGCTCAGGTCCGTTCCCGACTGAACTCTTCGATGACATCGGTGCGCGTCTGGCCGAGCGTGGTCATGAGTTTGGTTCCACCACGGGTCGTGCGCGCCGCTGTGGCTGGTTTGATGCGGTCATCCTGCGTCGCGCCATCGAAATCAACAGCATCACCGGTCTGTGTCTGACCAAGCTGGACGTGCTTGATGGTCTGGATGTGATTCAGATTTGCGTTGGCTATCGCAACGCCGCCGGCGACGTGCTGGAAGCGCCGAGCGATGCAGACAGTTACATCGGGCTGGAGCCGGTCTACGAGGAAGTGCCAGGCTGGAGTGAGTCGACTCTGGGTATCCAGTCGCTGGATGAACTGCCGGCTAATGCGCAGGCTTATATCGCGCGGATCGAGGAGCTGGTCGGCGCGCCGGTCGCCATGATCTCCACGGGTCCTGATCGTAACGAAACCATCATCCAGCAGCAGATCTTCTGATCAAGGCTGCTTCTTAACGATCCTTCCTGATTACTCCCACGCTCAGCGTGGGAGTAATCATCGGGCGGACCGCAACGGTCCTCAGCCCTTCAGTGTCTCCGCCAGAGATACGAAACGATCCATATAAGCCTGGAGGAAGTCACGGCTGTTGGGGCCGATCTGGCCTTCGCTGGTGATCAGGTCTGGCTTGAACTGGATGTAGGCTTCACCACCCAATACCACCGAACCAAGAATGCCCATGATCTGACGCAGATGCTGTTGCGCCAGCGCCGCGCCCATGGCGCCCGGTGAAGTACCGGTGATGGCGACGGGCTTGTTGAACCAGACGTTCTTGTCCATTGGCTTGGAGCCCCAGTCGATGGCGTTCTTCAGCACTGCAGGCAATGAGCGGTTATGTTCTGGCGTGACAATCAACACCGCGTCTGCCGCGCCGATTTCGCTGGTAAAGCGATTCACACTGGCCGAGCGTTCGCCTTCAAGATCCAGGCTGTACATCGGCAGGTCGTCGATCTGCGGGTAGCTGACATTGAAGTGGGCCGGCAGTAGCCGAGCCAAGGCTTGGGCATATTGACGGTTGATGGATGTGCGGTTGTTGCTGCCGACGACGATTGCCAGGTGTACCTTGCTCATGAACTCTCTCCCAAGTGGTCATGCTTTGGCATGACGAAACTGATTTTGATGGGTTTGATTATCGATCATCAAGATAGATGTATAAAGCGCGCATTTTATGTCTTTATTATCGATTTAAACGATGTTTCACAATTGTTGGGCCCTTTGTCAGAGCAAGAATACAGGCGGCATGGATAAAGGGCGAAGAGACCTTCAGGTGGCTTTTCCTATCGCAGATGTTGTGATCGGGTGATTGACGAGAAGCGACCGCTGATCAGGGTCAGCACCATGCCCAGAGCGAGCAGGGCACTGCCCAGCGCAAACAGCGGCTGGTAACTGCCGAGCAGCGTATACAGGGCGGACATCGCGTAACCTGATATGGCCTGCAGCACGGCAAAGCCCGCAGTAGCGTAGCCCCACAAGCGTTTGTGTTCAGTCGGGCCCCCCAGTTCTGCCAGTCGTCCGGAAGTCAGCGCCACCAGACCGGGTACCATGGCACCGACCAGAAAGGCGGAGACCGAATTGCCGAGAAACCCACTGGCGAATAGCGGCAGGGCGATGGCCAAACATTTGATCAGGTAAGCGGTGACCAGGCTGCGGTGCCAGCCAAGACGACTGGCCAGCAGCCCCGCGAGGAGCGGGCCGACAAACGCACCTGCGCCGAAGGTCGCCCATTGCGCCGCTGCGGCGCCGCTGCTATAGCCTTGTTCTCGAACCAGATAGTCCACCCAGAACACGGTATGCGGGATGAAGCCGGCTGCATCCATGGCATAGGCCAGGATGATCAGAACAATACCCGCGCCCATCAGTCGGGGAGAGCCAACAGGACCAGAACCGGTGGCGGTGGCCGCTGCGGGTAGGAGTCGTATCAGACCCTGATCACAGATCAGCCAAGCAAGTAATGACAGTCCGCCTAGAACCAGCCAGCTCCACATCAGGTTGTACTGGATGAGCAACGGCAGCAGGGTGGCCGAGAGCAATGCTCCCAGCCCTACACCACAGAATACTACTGGGCCGACAATGGTGCGGCGGGCAATGGGTGCACGGGTCAGAGCCAGTGACGGACCGACCACCACCAGAATGGCCCCGCTAATGCCGGCCACCAGACGCCAGATAAAGAACCAGGCGAAACTGGCGGGCGCCGCGCTGCAGGCAAAGCTCAGAGCGATGCTGATGAAACAGGCGGCGAGCAGCTGCCGTGTACCGAAGTGTTCGGAAAGCCGATGTGCGATCAGTGCTCCCACCAGATAGCCCAACAGGTTGGCCGCACCCAGATAGATCGCTGCGCTGGCATCAAACCAGCCTTGCAGTACCAACACGGGTATCAGGGGGGTGTAGGCGAAGCGGGCAAGGCCAATGCCGACCAGCGTGGCCATCATGCCGGTCAACAGTGGTGGAATGTCTTCACGCTGGAACAGCCTCAGCATAGGTCAATCTGATAGCGGAACCCTTCGGCAGCGCCACGCGAGAGGCGGTATTCGAGCGGCGCGCGATCATAGCCCAGAGCGGTACGCTCAATGACCACCACCGGTTGGCCTTGAGCAATGCCCAGTGCGCTGGCGGTATCCGCATTTGCCGATTCAATAGTCAGGGTTTCCCGAGCCGATGCAATCAGTTGGCCACATTGTTCTTCGTAAAATGGGTACAGCATGTTGGCGAACTTGGCAGGCTCAATGGCCAGCAGTGTGGAAAACCTGTCACTGGGTAACCATATGTCTTCGCGAAACAGCCGATCTTGCTGGATGATCCGTTCACGCTCCAGGCGGATGGCCGGCTCGTCTTTACCCAAACCGAGCGTGCTACTGACCTGCTCAGGCGGTATTTCAAGCGATCTGGAAAGAATTCGGCTCTGCGGTACGGGCTGGCTGCCGGAGGGATTCACCTGGCGGAAAAAACGGAAAAACGACTCGGAAAATTGCGGCCGGCGAACAAAGGTTCCACGGCCATGGTTGCGTTCCAGCATCCCTTGTTGGACCAGCGTATCCACCGCCTTGCGTATGGTGCCAATGGCGACGCCATAGATTTTGGTCAGCTCCGTCTCGCTCGGAATTGGGGTGCCGGGCAGCCACTCACCCGCAGCAATCTTGGCCAGCATTTCATCGCTGAGCCGCTGATAGAGGGGTAGGCGCTCATCAGGTGTCATTCTCGAAGGCATACGCATATTCCACGACCGAAGTGCACATGTTACCACCAAGGGTTGATGTTAAAAGCATTGACAGTTCACAGCGTCACTAATATTGTCATCTACTCATATAGATGAGTGCATCTATAGATCTATAGGGTTTCCAAATAACAGAAAGGTGTATCTTCTTATGAATGCCAAACCGCTTCCGGTCACCGGAATCGACACCCACGCCCATATTTTTCACCAAGGTCTGCCATTCACAGCGAGTCGCCGTTACAGCCCGGCGTACGACGCGCTGGTTGAGGACTATCTGGCTCACCTGAAACACAGCGGCCTGTCCCACGGAGTGCTCATTCAGCCGAGCTTTCTCGGTACCGACAACAGCTACATGCTTGAGGCTGTGCGCCGTTATCCCGATCAGTTGCGAGCGGTGGTGGTCATCGATCCGCAGATTGATGATGCGCAATTGGATGAACTGGAAGCCTCGGGAGCAGTGGGTGTCCGGTTGAATCTGGTCGGTCTGCAGCTGGACGATTTCTCCCAGTCACACTGGCAGCGTTTTTTTCAGAAGCTGGCGGAGCGTCAATGGTCTGTCGAAATTCAGCGGGGCATGGAGGACCTGAGTGTGATTGTCCCAGCGATTCTGGCGTCTGGTGTTGCTGTGGTAATAGACCATTTCGGTTTGCCCAAGGGGATAATCGATCCACGCAATAGCGGCCATGAACGCTTTCTGGATTTTCTGGGCCGCGAGAATGTCTGGATCAAGCTCTCTGCCACTTACCGCAACAGCCTTACTCTCGAGCAGGCCAAAGCCAGTCTGCAGGTGCTGAGTTCCGCCTGTGGCGGCTACGATAAATTTCTCTGGGGCAGCGACTGGCCGCATACCCAGTTCGAGGATCAGACCAACTATGCGGCGCAGCTTTCCATTATCGAGGCATTGCTGCCGAGCGCCGCGCATAAGACACAGGTTCTGGTGGATAACCCCAGCCGCCTTTTCAAATTTGTCTGAATCGGCTGTTAGCCAACATCACAAGGGTACATCAGCATGATGAGTTTTATCGTGGTCGCTGCGATCATTGCCGCCATCGCACTGGGTTATAAAACCAGGATCAATATTGGTTTGTTCGCTATTGCCTTCGCCTACATCATAGGTTGTTTCGTGATGGGCATGAGCCCTTCCGAAGTCATCGGAATGTGGCCGCTGAAGATGTTTTTCATCATTTTTGCGGTCTGCCTGTTCTACAGCTTTGCCATTGTCAACGGCACGCTGGAGAAACTCTCGGAACACCTGCTTTATCGATGCCGCAACGTTCCGCATTTGCTGCCTTACGCCATTTTCCTCACCGCTGCACTGATCGCGGCGATGGGCGCCGGTTATTACACTGTGCTCGCATTCATGGCACCCATCACTCTGATGCTCTGCGAGAAAACCCGCATGAGCCTTATCATAGGGGCTATGTCGGTTAACTATGGTGCCCTTGGTGGCGCCAACTTTGTATCCAGTCAGAGTGGTATCATTTTCCGCAGTCTGATGACCAACTCGGGTATTGCCGAAGACGTGGCCTTTATCAACAGTTTCGGCATCTTCGCCAGTACCATGTTGATCCCTCTGGTTGTCATCACTGTGCTTGTGTTTTTTACCGGCCACAAGAAAACCATGCAGGGTGCGAATATTGCGGTCAGCGCGCCAACCGCGTTCAACCAGCAACAGCGGACCACGCTGTGGCTCACGCTGCTTATGATGACGCTGGTGTTGCTGGCACCGATCGCCCATCTGATCTTCCCGGACAGTGCAACCGCCACTTTCATCAACAGCAAGATGGATATTGGCCTGATTGCCAGTGTCTTTTCCGTGATCGCATTGATGCTGAAACTGGGGGATGAGCGCAAGGCTATGGCTACCGTCCCTTGGGGCACATTGGTCATGATCTGTGGTGTGGGCATGCTGATCGCAATTGCGATCAAAGCAGGCACCATCGACATGCTGGCTTCGTGGATCGGTACCAATGTTCCAGCAAGTCTGGTTCCGTTGGCGTTCGGTGTTGTGGCCGCACTGATGTCCATTTTTGCGAGCACCCTGGGAG
>JASJKW010000182.1:0-6024 GCA_037621305.1 Pseudomonas sp. | reverse complement strand
GGGTGGCGGTGTCAGTCACAAGGTCTGGTATACCGGGCCGATGTTCCGCCACGAACGGCCGCAGAAGGGCCGCTATCGCCAGTTCCATCAGGTGGGGGTGGAAACCTTCAACCTGACCGGTCCGGACATCGATGCCGAGCTGATCATTCTCAGCTGGCGCCTGTGGCAGCAGCTGGGACTGAATGAAGCTGTCACGCTTGAGCTGAACAGTCTTGGCTCCAGTGCTGATCGGGCCCGCTACCGCGATGACCTGGTGGCTTATCTGCGCGAGCGCTTCGAGCAGTTGGATGAAGACAGTCAGCGTCGACTGGACAGCAACCCGCTGCGCGTACTCGACAGCAAGAACCCGGATACCCAGGCTCTGCTGGCCGACGCGCCGGCGCTGGCCGACTACCTGAATGACGAAGCCCGCGCTCATTTCGACGGTCTGAAGACGCTGCTGGATGCTGCCGGTATTCCCTATGTAATCAATCCGCGCCTGGTGCGTGGGCTGGACTATTACGGCTTGACGGTGTTCGAATGGGTGACTGATAAGCTCGGCGCCCAGGGCACCGTATGTGCCGGTGGCCGCTATGACGGACTGGTTGAGCAGTTGGGCGGCAAGCCGGCCCCGGCGGTTGGTTTTGCCATGGGGGTTGAGCGTCTGCTGCTGCTGATCGAAACCCTCGGTAAAGTGCCCGCCGAACTGTCCCGGCAGGTTGATGTCTATCTGGTCGCGCTGGGGGCGGGGACGCAGCAAGCTGCTATCCGTCTGGCTGAACAGTTGCGTGATGCCTTGCCCGGAATACGCTTGGTAGTGCATTGTGGCGGCGGCAGTTTCAAGAGCCAGTTCAAGAAAGCCGACAAGTCTGGCGCGTTGTGTGCGCTGATCCTCGGCGAAGAGGAAGCCGCAGCAGGCGTGGTCGGTCTGAAACCCCTGCGCGGAGATGGCGAACAGCTGAATCTGGCATGGGATGCAGTGCCTGAGCAACTGCGCAAGATGGTGCTGTAAGTTTCGTCACAACGACCAATTGATTGGATGCGGTATTAAGGAGAGCAGGGTGAGTTACCAGACAGAAGATGAACAGATAGAAAAGATCAAGGAAGTCTGGCACCGCCATGGTGTGCCCGTGCTTACTGGCGTGGTATTGGCGCTGGCCGGTGTGTTTGGCTGGAATGGCTGGACCAACTACCAGGAAACCAAGGCCGCCAACGCGTCTGCCGTATACCAGAATATGCTTGAAAGTGTGTTGCAGGATGAGAGCGAAGCGGGCCGCACGCGTGGCGCCGAATTGGCTGAAACCCTGCGCAAGGATTATCCCGGTACGCGTTACGCCAGTTTCGCTGCGTTGATGCAGGCGCGTCTGGCCGTCGAGGCCGAGGACTTTGCCGCTGCGGAAACGCTGTTGCGTGATGTTGTCGAAGACGGCAGCGACGAGGCTCTGCAGGAAGTCGCCCGTCAGCGCCTGGCGCGAGTACTGGCGCAGCTGGAGCGTGCTGAAGAGGGACTTGCGCTGTTCAGTTCGCCTATTTCCGGCGAACTGCTGGCTGGTCGTGAGGAAGTGCGTGGCGATCTGCTGTTGACCCTCGGACGAGTGGAAGATGCTCGTCTGGCCTATCAGGCTGCGCTTGACGCCACCGGCGACCCGCGCGCGCGTCCGCAGCTGCAACTGAAACTGGACGACCTGGCGGAGGAAGCCTCTTGAAGCTGATGTCCCGAACTCTGGTTGCCGGGCTTGCCGCCCTGTTACTGGCTGGCTGCAGTGGTTCCGGCAAGAAGGAACTGCCGCCGGCGGAATTGGAAAAGTTTGATGCTGAAGTGCAACTCGAGCGTAGCTGGAAGCGCAATATCGGTGTTGGCCAAGGCGATCTGTTCAATAAGCTGAAGCCGACGGTTGATGGGCTGACCTTGTACGCCGCCGATGCCAAGGGGCGCGTGGTGGCTATGGATCGTGACACCGGCTCGGTCAACTGGCAGGTCAAGCTCAAGGAGCCGCTGTCCGGCGCGGTTGGCGCGGGCGGCGGACGGGTCATGCTGGGTACGTTGAACGGCAACGTGATCGTTCTTGATGAGAGCGACGGCAGCGAACTGTGGCGCGCGCAGGTATCCAGTGAAGTACTGGCTGCTCCGCAGACCAACGGCGACGTGGTGGTCGTGCAGACCCAGGACGACAAGCTGGTGGCGCTGGATATCGGCACCGGCGAGCAACGCTGGATCTATGAGTCCAGTCTGCCGGTATTGACCGTGCGTGGACACAGTGCGCCGGTGGTCACCCTGCATCGCGTGTACGCCGGTCTGGCCAGCGGTCGCGTGGTGGCACTGGATGCACAGAACGGCATTCCCCTGTGGGAGCAGCGCATCGCCCAGCCTCAGGGTCGCTCGGAGCTGGAGCGGATGGTGGATATCGATGGCAGATTGCTGCTGGATGATCAGACATTGTATGCCGCTACCTACCAGGGCAATCTGGTTGCTCTGGACAGTGAAACCGGCAATATCCGCTGGCAGCGTCCTGCTTCCAGTCATGCAGGTCCGGCGGCCGGTTTTGGTAGCGTATACCTGAGCGAGGCCGGCGGTACGGTTGAAGCCTATGACCAGGGTCGCGCAACACCGTTGTGGACCAACGAAAGCCTGCAGCGCCGCCAGTTGACCGGCCCGGTTGCTTTCAGCAGCTACGTGGCCGTAGCCGACTTTGAAGGCTATGTTCATCTGCTCGCGCAGACCGATGGTCGTCTGGTGGGCCGCGTACGTGCTGACAGCAAAGGTGTTCGTGTCGCGCCTATTGTGCAGGGCGATACGCTGTATATATACGGTAACAGCGGCGATCTGGCAGCCTATCAGCTGCGCTGAAGCCGAAACAGGTTATACTTTCTTGGCCGCTGCCCACTGACGGAGCAGCGGCCTTTTTGTTTTTGTTTGGCGCCGATAAGGTGCGCGGAGTAATCATGGTTCCTGTCATTGCCCTGGTGGGCCGACCGAATGTCGGTAAATCCACACTGTTCAACCGTCTGACCAAAAGTCGTGATGCCATTGTCGCTGATGTGGCGGGGCTTACGCGCGATCGCCAATACGGCGAGGCGGTCTGGCAAGGGCAGCCCTATATTGTCGTTGATACCGGCGGTCTGACCGGTGATGAGCACGGTATCGACACCATCATGGCCGGCCAGTCGCTGCAAGCCATCGAAGAAGCTGATGCGGTACTGTTTCTGGTGGACGCGCGTTCCGGCCGTACCGCCGGTGACGAGATGATCGCCGAGCATCTGCGCAAGCGCGACAAGCACGTTTTTCTGATTGCCAACAAGCTCGATGGCGCCGATCAGGATTCCATCGTCGGCGAGTTCGCCGCCTTGGGTCTGGGTCAGCCGATCGGCATCGCCGCCGCGCATGGTCGCAACATCAACCCGATGCTGCAGGCGGTACTGGGCGAAGGCAATATCGAGACCGAAGAGCGGGACGAGAACGGTGAAATCATCGAGCGCCTGCAGGTCGAGCCGATCGGCACCAAGATCGCCATCATCGGCCGTCCCAACGTCGGCAAGTCCACGCTGGTCAACCGCATGCTGGGTGAAGACCGGGTGGTGGTATTCGACCAGGCCGGCACGACACGGGACAGTATCTATATTCCCTATGAGCGACATGACAAGCCCTACACCCTGATCGACACCGCCGGTGTGCGGCGCCGTGGCAAAGTGTTCGAGGCGATCGAAAAGTTCTCGGTGATCAAGACGCTGCAGGCCATTCAGGATGCCAACGTGGTGATCTTCGTCGTCGATGCCCGCGACGGCATTGTCGAGCAGGATCTGCATTTGCTGGGCTTTGCGCTGGAGGCAGGCCGTGCACTGGTGATTGCCATCAACAAGTGGGACGGCATGGAGCAAGGGGAAAAGGACTACGTCAAGACCGAGCTGAAACGCCGCCTGATCTTCACCGAGTTCGCCGATCAGCATTTCATTTCTGCTCTGCACGGCAGTGGCGTCGGCTTGCTCTACAAGTCCGTGGATCAGGCCTATGAAAGTGCCATGACCAAGGTCCCGACCAAACGCATGACCGAGATCCTCGAAGCAGCTGTGTCCGAACACCAGCCGCCAATGGTCAACGGCCGTCGGATCAAGATGCGCTACGCCCACCTGGGCGGTTCCAACCCGCCGATTATTGTCGTGCACGGTAATCAGCTGGACGCCGTGCCGCGTTCCTATACGCGCTATCTGGAGAACGTGTTCCGCAAGGTGCTGAAGCTGTCCGGCACGCCGATTCGCGTGGAATACAAGAGTGGCGATAACCCCTTTGCGGATCAGAAGAACAAGCTGTCCGAGCGTCAGGTGAACAAGAAACGCCGCCTCATGAGTCACCATAAGAAAGCCGAGAAGAAGCGCAGAGACAAGCGTTGAGTCCGGTTGCTCTGTCTTCAGGTGCAATCCTTTCGTAATAGAACCCCGCCATTTGGTGGGGTTTTTTTATGCACTTGTTGGTATGCAACCAGTTGCATACTTAGCCTGGGGTTTGCTAGTTTCTGACATTGGATTGCAGGGCCACCTGTTCCGTCGAGCAGGTGGTCGCATCATCTTGCGCAATAAAGGAAATAATCATGCAAGTACAACAACTGTCTTCTGCAGCGCAGCATACTCTGGCCACCTGGCATGAGATTCTCCAGCGCAACGCCATGGAAGAGCTTGACCCCTTGCTCGCAGATGACATCGTGTTCCGCTCGCCTGTGGCACACAAGCCTTATCCGGGCAAAACCGCCATCAAGCTGGTTCTGAAAACGGTCAACACGGTATTCGAGGATTTCACCTATTACCGCAGTTTCGTCAGTGAAGACGGCAACAGCGTGGTGTTGGAGTTCAGTGCCAAGGTCAACGGCAAGCAGCTCAAGGGCATTGATATGCTGCGCTTTGATGCCCAGGGCAAGATCCTTGAGTTCGAGGTCATGGTTCGACCGCTCAGCGGTCTGCAGGCATTGGCTGAGGAGATGGGCAAGCGGATGGCTCCCTATGCGGCAGTACTGCAGGGTGGACCTGTCTCGAACGTCTGATCTATACGAATTCTATTTCCCCGGACTTTATCTTCAGGAGTGTTCTCATGGCTTTACCCGCTATTCTCAAGGGCTGTTTGTCCATCCCGGTAGTTGGCTCGCCGCTGTTCATCATATCCAATCCCGACTTGGTCATCGCCCAGTGCAAGGCAGGGGTAGTGGGTTCCTTTCCGTCACTGAACGCGCGCCCGATCGAGGTATTCGAGCAGTGGTTGCAGCGCATTACCAGCGAGCTGGCCGAGTACAACGCCCAGCACCCCGAGAAGCCCGCAGCGCCCTTTGCCGTCAACCAGATAGTGCACAAGTCCAATGATCGCCTTGAGCAGGATCTGGAGCTGTGCGTCAAATACAAGGTACCGATTGTCATCACCTCGCTGGGTGCACGTGAAGACGTGAACGAAGCAGTGCACTCCTATGGCGGCATTGTATTGCATGACGTGATCAACAATTTCTATGCGAAGAAGGCCATCGAGAAGGGTGCTGACGGGCTTATCGCCGTGGCAGCGGGTGCAGGTGGTCATGCAGGCACGCTATCACCATTTGCGCTGATTCATGAGATCCGCGAGTGGTTCGACGGACCCTTGCTCCTGTCCGGTGCCATTTCCAACGGTAATGCCATTCTTGCGGCGCAGGCGGCAGGGGCGGATCTGGCTTACATAGGCTCGGCCTTCATTGCGACCCATGAGGCCAACGCCGATGAAGCCTACAAGAACATGATTGTCGACAGCACCGCGTCGGATATTCTCTACTCCAACCTGTTTACCGGTGTTCACGGAAACTATCTGACCAAGAGCATCATCAACAGTGGTCTGGACCCGGAGGCGTTACCCGAATCCGATCCCTCAAAAATGAACTTTGGTTCTGGTGGAAGTAGCAAAGCCAAGGCCTGGAGGGATATCTGGGGTGCGGGGCAGGGTGTGGGTGCAGTTAAGCAGGTCGTGCCTGCGGCCGAGCTGATCAAGCGTCTGCAGAGCGAATACCAGGCTGCACGCGAGCGTCTGGCCGCGCTATAGGC
>JASJKW010000181.1:0-6759 GCA_037621305.1 Pseudomonas sp. | reverse complement strand
GCTTCTCGGAAACCCGCCGCAATCACCCCCTGACCGATGGCAACCTCTCTATGGGCGAAGCGATCGCTGCAGAACTGACGTTGCTCGAACCCATCATCGACCTGGCCAGCCTGAAGATCGACACCAGCCATCTGACGCTCTACCAGTTGCGCGACCTGCTCAAGCAACGCCTGCTGAGCACGCAGAACAACAGCCCCTCGATCCTTATTCAGTCCTTCGGCTTCAAGCGTGGCGTGCCGGTGGATGCGGATCTGGTGTTCGACGTGCGCTGTCTGCCCAACCCCTACTGGAAGCCCGATCTACGGCCATTTTCCGGCAAGGACCAGCAGATTCGTGACTATCTGGATGCCGAACCTGATGTTCAGGACATGTATCAGGATATCCACCACTTCCTGCAGAAATGGCTACCGCGCTACGCCGCCGGCGAGCGCAGCTACATGAGCATTGGCATTGGTTGCACCGGTGGGCACCACCGCTCGGTCTACATCGCAGAACGCCTGGTCAGGGAGCTCGGCGCCGACTCCCCGAACCTGCTCATTCGTCACCGAGACCTGCCATGACCCGACTGTGCAAACGGGTAGAGATCATCAACAAACTGGGCCTGCATGCCCGGGCCGCAGCCAAATTCGTCGGCGTGGCCAAACAGCACAACTGCAGCATATTGATCGGCGGTAATGAACAGCAGATGGTCGATGGCAAGAGCATCATGCAGGTCATGATGCTGGCCGCCAGCAAAGGCACCGAAGTGTGCATTACCTGCGAAGGTGAACAAGCCGAACAGGCGATGGACGAATTGCTCGAACTGATCAATGACTACTTTGGTGAGGGGGAATAACCCGAACTGTCAGATGTAACGCCGGGTTTGTGGGGGCGGGCA
Source organism: Pseudomonas sp. (assembly GCA_037621305.1). Lineage (GTDB taxonomy): Bacteria > Pseudomonadota > Gammaproteobacteria > Pseudomonadales > Pseudomonadaceae > Halopseudomonas. The sequence continues at coordinate 5,882 of JASJKW010000181.1, read as the reverse complement.
AGCCCGCTCCCACAAACAGCCTATCAGGCCCCGCCGACCGTCATCCCGTCAACCAGCCAGCTGCCCGTCAGATAGTTGCCGCGCCGCTCGATGTCCGAGCCGACACAGCGCAGATTGCTGAACATATCTTTCAGGTTACCGGCAATGGTCACTTCCCGGACCGGGTGACTGATCACCCCATTCTCCACCCAGAAGCCACCCGCGCCCCGGGAATAGTCCCCGGTCACACCATTGACGCCCTGCCCCATCAATTCGGTTACCAACAGCCCGGTACCCATTTCCTGCAACAGCGCCGACAGATCACCCGCATTGGAATTGATATGCAGGTTATGCACACCGCCCGCATTGGCAGTACTCGGCAGGTTCAGTCGCCGTCCGGAATAGGTGCCCAGCACCCAACTTTGCAACACGCCCTGCTGAATGAAGCTCTGCGCCCGCGTAGCCAGACCATCTCCGTCGAAAGCAGTACTGCCCAGCGCCTGGCGCAGATGCGGCCGCTCATCAATGGTGACCCACTCGGGGAATATCGAACTGCCCATGGCATCCAGCAGGAAGGTGGACTGGCGATATACCGCGCCGCCGGAAATCGAACCGATCAGCTGGCCAAGCAGACCTGCAGCCTGGTCAGCGGCAAACAGTACAGGTACCTTGGCGGTCTTCACCGGCTTGGCACCCATCCGCGCCAGCGTGCGCTCGGCGGCCTTGCGACCCAGGGCCTGCGCCCCCATCAGTCGATCAGCCTTGCGATCCACCGTGTACCAGTAGTCACGCTGCATGCCGTCTTCGGTGTTGGCAATCAGCACCGCCGAGGCGCTATGGCGCGTGCCCAGCGAGCTGCCGATAAAACCATGGCTGTTGCCATACACCCGGCAACCCTGCTGGCTGCTGATATTGGCGCTGTCGCTGCTCAGACGTGAATCCATCGCCAGGGCCGCTGCCTCACACTCCAGCGCCCGCTCAATGGCCGCATCGGCATCCAGTGCCCAGGGGTGATACAGATCCAGATCGGGAAGGTCATGCGCCATCAATGCCGCGTCAGCCAGACCGGAGTAGCTATCTGCGGAGGTATTGCGCGCAATCACCAGCGCCGCCTCGACTGCCGAACGAATCGCCTCGTCGGAGGTATCCGATGTGCTTGCCGAGCCCTTGCGCTGATCCAGGTATAAGGTGATACCGAATCCCTGATCCCGGTTCAGCTCCACGGTTTCCACTTCACCACGGCGAACGCCAACCGACAGCCCGGTATTCTGACTGACCGCCACCTCGCAGGCTGAGGCGCCCTGACGGCGGGCCTCGTCGAGAATGAATGCCACGCGCTGCTCAAGTTGCTGGCACAGGGCGCTGGGGTCGTCATCGTGCTGGACAGGAAGCTGGTCGGTCATATGATCTCCTTGTAAGGCGGCCATTGTACCCCGGACAGCCGGCCTGTGAACGGGTATCATGGCGCATTGAACAGAACCGGCGAACGGGCAGCAACCATGACAGATTTCCCTGAAGAACACGACAACGACGACCAGGAAGACGAGGTAAGCAAAAGCCAGGTCAAGCGCGAGATGCGCGCGTACCAGGAGCTGGGTCTTCGGCTGACCGAGCTCAAGCCTCATCAGCTGGACAAACTGGACCTCACTGACGAGATGCGCAAGGCATTGGAGGAAGCACACCGCCACACCGCCCGCGGCGCACTGAAACGTCACCTGAGTTTCGTTGGCAAGCTGATGCAGGTCCAGGACGTGGAAGCCATTCAGGCCTATCTCGACCGGCTCGACAGCAGCAGTCAGGCCCACGCGCAATTCTTCCACCAAATGGAACGCTGGCGCGATCGCCTGCTTACCGGCAAGCCGGCGGAGCAGCAAGCCTTCATGGAGGCCTACCCGGACGCCGAGCGCCAGACCATTCGTCAGCTGGTCCGCCAGGCCACGAAGGAAGCTGCGGAAGGCAAACCACCTGCTGCATCACGCAAACTGTTCAAGCTGATCCGCGAAGTCATCGAGAACGCGGCGTAAGCCGACGGCGGGGCGAATGGCGATCTACGGCTGATGTGCTAGGTTCAATGAGACCACCTAGCCACAGGACATGCCGTGAATATCGCCACGCCCTTGCCCCGTCTGGAAAACCTGCTTCCCCCGAATATCGATAACGAGCATCAGCAGCTGCTCGACGGGCTCATGCAACCTCAAGCCTGTATCAACCCAAAATACTTCTAGGACGACACCGGATGCGAGCTATTCACCCGCATTTGCGAGCTCGAGGAGTACTATCCTACCCGCACCGAAGCGACTATTTTCGAGCGCAGCGCGGATGACATCAGCTCGGCGCTGGTCAATCATGCCCAATGGATAGACCTGGGCTGCGGTGATTGCAGCAAATCGCGGCGCTGGCTGGAACATGTCACCCCGGCCAGACTGATCGGCGTCGACATCGCCGGCGACTTTCTGCAAAGCTGCCTGGCCGACATCGCCGATGCGCATCCTGAGCTGGAATGCATCGGCGTGGTCAGCGATTTCACTCACCGCCTCGAACTCGGCAAATTGCTCGCAGAAGACCAGTCCAGCCCGCCAATGTTTTTTTACCCCGGCTCCTCCATCGGCAACTTCGCCCGCGCTGACGCGCTCAGCCTGCTGCACTGTATCCGCCGGCACTGCGGTGATAGCGGCCAACTGCTGATCGGCATCGACCTGGTGAAACCCAGGCATATCCTGGAAGCGGCCTATAACGATGCCGACGGTATTACCGCTGCCTTCAACCTGAACGTGCTGCAGGTGGCCAACCGGTTGTTGCATGCGGATTTCGAACCGGCCAATTTTGCCCACCAGGCGGTGTATGACCCGGTCCAGAGTCGCATCGAGATGCGGCTGGTAGCCCAGCGAGCGCATAGCGTTCAGCTTCAGGATGTGGAGCGGCACTTCGAGGCGGGGGAACATATTCTCACCGAGTACTCCCACAAATACACCACCGACGATTTCAGCGTTCTGCTCGCCCAGGCCGGCTTCAATTGCCAGCACCTGTGGACCGACCCACAGGAATGGTTCGGCGTCTTTCTGGCGGAGTCTTGAAATGACCATGCCTGCATGTCACTCCGATACTGCATTACTGCAGTCTCGCTATCGCAACGTGCGTGATTACAGTGTCGAACTGATTGACGGCTTGAGCGCGGAAGACTGCCAACTGCAATCCATGGCCGAGGCCAGCCCGCTCAAGTGGCATCTGGCGCATACCAGCTGGTTTTTCGAAACCTTCATTCTCGGTGAGCCGACCCAGCCACCGACACCTTTCGATCCCGCCTTCAAGATACTGTTCAACTCCTACTATATCGGCGTCGGCGACCGCCATGACCGCCCCGAACGCGGCATGCTGTCCCGGCCATCGCTGGAGCAGGTGTTGGCCTATCGCAGGCATGTCGATCAGCATATGCAGCAGGCTCTCGCCTCAGCGGATTTCCCAACCGAGCTAGTCAAGCAGGTCGAACTGGGCCTCAACCACGAACAACAGCATCAGGAGCTGATGCTCACCGACCTGAAGCACCATTTTTCCCGCAATCCTCTATACCCCGCATGGCGGAAGACAGGTACCGATCAGCGCCCCTCCCCAGGCCCAGCTACCACTTCCTTATCGTTTGAAGGGGGCTTGGTCGAGGTGGGGCATGACGCCAACGGCTTCTGTTACGACAATGAGTTACCACGTCACCGCGTCTGGCTCGAACCTTTTACCCTCGCCAGCCGCAATGTGAGCAATGGCGAATATCTGGCATTCATCCGCGACGGTGGCTATCAGCGGCCAGAGCTATGGCTGTCCGATGGCTGGGATCAGGTTTGTCGCGAGCAATGGCAAGCCCCGCTGTACTGGCAGCATGATGACAGCGGCTGGCATGTATTCACCCTGCACGGCCTGCAACCCCTGAACGATGAGGCGCCCCTGACCCATATCAGCTTCTACGAAGCCGATGCCTACGCCCGCTGGGCCGGCGCGCGATTGCCCACCGAAATGGAGTGGGAGCACGCCGCCACGCAGAGTCAGCCACTACAGGGCCTGTTCGATGAGGTATGGCAATGGTGCAACAGCGCCTACCTGCCCTACCCTGGCTTCCAGCCAGCCGCCGGTGCGGTCGGCGAGTACAACGGCAAGTTCATGATCAACCAGATGGTCCTGCGCGGCGGCTCCCTGGCTACGCCCACCGGTCACAGCCGGGCCTCGTATCGAAACTTCTTTCCAGCGTGGGCACGGTGGCAGTTCAGCGGGGTTCGGTTGGCCTGGGATGATGGGGCGGCTTGATTCTATTTGGTGCTCAGTGCTGGTGCGAAGTCGGTAGGGGTTAAACCATCAGCCAGCACTTAGCTGATAAGTGGGGAGCCGGCAATCCAGACCAACAAAAAAGCCGCCCCTGTCACCAGGAGCGGCTCTTTTAGATCACTCAACGCCAGCTATCAATAGCCCAGCGAGAAGTTCTCTTCGTTCATGTCCATCAGGTTCGCAGAACCGGACAGCATGGCCTCTGCATGGGTGCGGGTGCGTGGCAGGATGCGCTGGTAGTAGAAACGCGCGGTCTGCAGCTTGGCCTTGTAGAAGGCTTCTTCACTGGTGCCCTCGGCCAGTTTCTCGGCAGCGACACGAGCCATGTCAGCCCAGAAGTACGCCAGGCAGACATAACCCGAGTACATCAGGTAATCCACCGACGCAGCACCGACCATCTCGCGGTCCTTCATGGCAGCCATACCGACCTTCATGGTCAGGTCAGCCCACTCCTTGTTCAGCGCAGCCAGCGGACCAACGAACTCCTGAACGGCGTCATTGCCTTCCTGACCTTTGATGAACTTGTGCACGATCTTGGTGAAGTTCTGCAGGGTAGCGCCCTGAGTCATCAGCACCTTGCGGCCCAGCAGGTCCAGCGCCTGGATACCGGTGGTGCCTTCGTACAGCATGGAAATACGCGCGTCACGTACGTTCTGCTCCATGCCCCACTCGGAGATGAAACCATGACCGCCGTAGATCTGCACACCGTGGTTGGCCGCTTCGAAACCGACCTCGGTCATGAACGCCTTGGCAATCGGCGTCAGGAATGCCAGCAAGGAGTCAGCCAGTTTCTTCTGCTCTTCGTCCTGGCTGCGCTTGATGATGTCGACCTGTTTGGCAGTGAAGTACACCATGGCGCGGTTACCTTCAGCGAAGGCCTTCATGGTCAGCAGCATACGACGTACATCAGGATGCACGATGATCGGGTCAGCGGGCTTTTCCGGCGCCTTCGGGCCAGTCAATGCACGCATCTGCAGGCGGTCGCGGGCATACTGGTTGCCGCCCTGGAAACCCACTTCTGCGTGAGCCAGGCCCTGCAGAGCGGTACCCAGACGTGCCGTGTTCATGAAGGTGAACATGGCGTTCAGGCCCTTGTTCGGCGGCCCGATCAGGAAACCGGTAGCGTTGTCGAAGTTCATCACACAGGTAGCGTTACCGTGGATGCCCATCTTGTGCTCCAGCGAGCCACAGCTCACGCCGTTGCGCTCGCCGTTCTCGCCTGCGGCGTTCGGCAGAACCTTGGGTACGATGAACAGGGAAATACCCTTGGTGCCAGCCGGTGCGTCGGGCAGGCGGGCCAGTACGATGTGGACGATGTTCTCGGCCATGTCGTGTTCACCGGAAGAAATGAAGATCTTGGTACCGGAGATCTTGTAGCTGCCATCGCCAGCCGGCTCGGCCTTGGTGCGCAGCATGCCCAGGTCAGTACCGCAATGGGATTCGGTCAGGCACATGGTGCCAGTCCACTGACCGGAAACCAGCTTGGTCAGGTAAACCTGCTTCTGCTCGTCGGTACCGTGGGCTTCGATGGTGTTCATCGCGCCATGGGACAGGCCCGGGTACATGCCCCAGGACCAGTTGGCCTGACCAACCAT
>JASJKW010000180.1:0-5052 GCA_037621305.1 Pseudomonas sp. | reverse complement strand
AGTAACCCGCAGATGCTGCTGAACATGTGGGAGCAGTCCGGCGGGCGCCTGGTGCTGATGGTGGCCTTTGCGCTGCAGGTGATCGGCACCTGGCTGCTGTGGCGCATGATGAGGAGCATCTAGATGAATCCGTTGCTGTTCAGTGCGCTGTTGCTGCTGCTGGCCGGCGCGCTGGTGATGTATCTGGGGCTGCGTGAACAGTTGCAGGCGCGGCGGATGATGGCGCGGCTCGGGGATAAACGCGGTAGTACGGCGCTGCAGCAACTGGGCGATGGGGGCTGGGCTACCCGTCTGGGCAAGTCGGACCCGGAAACCCTGACCTTGCTGGTGCGTCTGGGCTGGCGCAGCAATCAGCGTCGGGCGCTGTTCTTTGCCATTCAGATCGCTGTGCCCCTGGCGCTGACGTTGCTGGCACTGGTGTGGCAGTCGCGGTTGCAGGAACCTCCGGCACTGCCCTGGCTGGCACCCTTCTTTGCGTTCGGTATCGGCTATCTGATTCCCAAGCGGGTTCTGGCGGCCCAGGTGCGGCAGCGTCAGGAGCGGATGGCTGAGGAAGTCTCGCTGATGATTCCCATGCTGCGCATGCTGTTCGATGTCGGTATGACGGTGGAGCAGGCGCTGCGCGTGCTGGCCAGTGAAGGAAAGGTGATTCTGCCGGAAATGGCCAAGGAGCTGCACCAGGTGCTGGCGCGGGTGGACGCGGGGCTGGAGCTGGGTCGGGAGCTGCGTGACGTGGCGTTGTTGATGCAGGTGGACGACATGACCGACTGCTTCGCCATTCTCGAACAGCTGATCTATCAGGGTGGTGGGGCTATGGCCTCGCTGCTGTCGTTGAAAGAGCTGCTGGATGACCGGCGCATGACCACCTTGCAGGAACGGGTTTCCAAGATGTCGGCGAAGATGTCCGTGGTGATGATGCTGTTTCTGTTTCCGGCGCTGCTGATCGTGCTGGCGGGTCCGGGTTTTGTGGCAATTATTCAGGCGTTGGGAGATATGGGATGAGACGAGTCACCGCTGTGTTGCTGATGGCTGGAGCGTTGACCGGCTGCGCCAGTCATCCGAGTGAATCACCTTGGCTGGTACAGCGGGAGCTGAGCGCGCCGAAGAGCTGCGAACCGCTGACCGGGGATCAGGAACTGGTGTTGGGCGTGTCTCAGGAGATGGCCCTTGCCGGACGCCGACATGCGGCACTGGCCAACCTGGAGCGGTTGCCGGAAAACCTGCCGCAGGTGCGCTTGAGCAAGGCGCGGCTGCTGCGTCTGCTGGGCCATGGCAACGAGGCCGAGACCCTGTATGCGGCTCTGCTGAACACGTGCTTGGTGGCTGATGCGCACCATGGGCTGGGGCAGCTGGCGGCGAGTCGCGGCAACAATGCCCGGGCGCAGGAACACCTGCGCGCCGCAGCCAGCCTGTCCCCCGCCAACGACGCCATCCGCAACGATCTGGGGGTGGTGTACCTGAATCAACGGGAGTTGGCGAAGGCTCGTTTTGAATTGCTGACGGCCATGGAATTGAATGAAAACGCCAACCGCGCCGCGATCAATATGCTGACCCTGCTGGTCTATCAGGGCAACTGGCAAGCCGCCAGGGATCTGGTGCACACCAAAGGGCTGAGCGCCGATGAGTTTGGCAAGGCGGAGCAGCGGGCCAAGGTGATGCGGGCGGCTGATATGGGAGGGGAGGGTATTGCTCCGATTGTTGCGGGTGACGGGGCTTCGGGTGCTGTTGCGGCGGTTTCGGCTCCCATCAAAAATCCCCCAGCAGGCACTCACACTGTAGGAGGGCCGACCCGGCGCGACGCTGGCCGCGAGGCCAGCCAATATCAGCAGGCACAGGATCAGCCGGCAAACCCGGGGCGTCCTGCGGCCGCCGTCGCGGCGAGTCGCCCCTCCTACAATGCCGAGAGACTTGGCAGCACCCAGGCTACTGACGAGAGGGCGAAGGCTCCTGCCAGTACTTCGGCGCGGGTTGCGCTTCCGGTAGCGCTTGCCGCGCAAGCCTGGGCCATGGAAGAGACCACATCACCGAGCAGCGCAACGAACCAGATTCGCACGGCACAGCAGGAACCCTCTGCTGATGTCCGTCCCATAGTGTGCCGATTATCGAGATCGAGTATGCCTCCACGGTCGCTCATGGAGTGCTTACAAAATGAAGGATGAGATGACTATGCATACCCGGATACTGGCTGGTCTTGCTCTGGCAATAACGTCCTGCACGTTGAGCGCTGCCGACGCGGCTGCGCCGTTGGGGCCTGAGTGGCCTGAATCGCAGACCGAGCTGTGGTTGCAAGTGCAGCGCGGAGGCGAAGCCGCCAGTCGACGGGTGCAAACAGCAACCCCCGCCGAACGCGAACTGAGCATGCAACGCCTGCTGGACAGCTACACCCACCCAATCCCGGAATACTTCGGCGAAGACGACGGCGGCAGCTTCGAGCGCTAGGCGGAGTGCCTTTCCGGGGTGTAACGCCTCTGCGCTACACCTGCCAAACCTGTAGCACCGCACAACCCGTCGTCGAGCAGGGGTTCGATCGTCGAGGGTTGATGGAGCGTGAACTTGTTTATGCCAATCTGAGGATGGAAATATGCACAGAAAACTTATCGTGAGTCTGTTGGCCGGCACTGTGGTACTGGGAGGGTGTGCGCCCTATTCCCAGGCACCGCAGCCGGCCAATTTTTTAAGCGAGGATCAGCAGCACATCCGGGCGGCGTCACATTGGCAGCTGATCGCCGGCGACAGTGCCCGTCAGTTGATGATGGCGATGCCCGAGAAGCGCTCGGTGCATGTGGTGCGCAAGAACAGCGAAAGTCCTTTCGAGAAAGCCTTCGCCACGCAGCTGGTGACCGAACTGACCCGCGCCGGTTACCCGGTGATGAGGAGCGCGGAGCGTCCCGGCACTTTGCTGGTCGAGATCAGTGCTCAGGCTGTGCAGTTTTCCGAGCGTCGCCAGCGCCCGGCCGCTGCCGGCGAGCTGACGCTGCTCGCTGGCGGTCTGTGGGTGTTGCGTAATCTCTATGAGAATGTCTCGCCGGGTGCGGCGATGGTGGGCAGCACCCTGGCCGTCGATGGCAGCCGCTGGTTCGGCAGCAGGAATGGCATGGGGCTGACTGTGCCGAAAACCGAGTTGATCGTCACAGCCAGCATCTCCAACCACGAGCGGTATTTCGCCCAGACCAGCACGGCCTATTACACCACCCAGACTGACTGGGGGTTGTACGCTGGCAATAGCCTTCTGCCGCTCAAGGGGGGCTTGTGATGAAACGTCTAGCCTCTTCCTTGTTGGTTCTGTTAGTCGTTGTTGTGGCCGGTTGCGCGCAGAGCGGCAAGCCGAGCTATGCAGACGCAAGCAGCTCGCCCTTTATCCGCGCCAACCACCAGGCCGCTGATGTGCTGTTGAAGCAGATGCCGAGCGGCGGCAACACTATGTTGATTGCCACCGAGGATAACGTCGATGCCTTGGATCTCTCCTCGACCTGGGGGCGTTTAGTGTCGGAACAGGTCTCTGCGCGCTTCACCCAGGCTGGCCAGCGCATGGTGGAGATGAAGTTTCGCAACAATGTCTATATTTCCCAGACGCAGGGCGAGCTGATGCTGACCCGCGAGCTCCACGAGCTGGCTGGCACGCACAATGCTCAGGCGGTGATCGTCGGTAGTTACGGTGAGGGTAGGGATCATGTGTTCATCAACTTGAAGGTTATACAGCCGAGCACCAATGTGGTGTTGGCAACCCATGATTACGCATTGCCGATCAGCGACGATGTCCGGATGCTGCTGGGGCGCCCCAAGCGTTTCTGAACTGGTAACTGTCGTGTGTTAACCAACCCCGGGCGTGCTGCGCACGCCGTCGCGCGACTGCAGGGATGCAGGAGTTAGGGCGACGCTGGCCGTCTGGCCTGCCATGGAATAACCCGGAAAACCAAACCAGCGTCACAAACTGAGCAGCTCACCTTTCGTAAAAGGCGTGATCCTGCCCGATTGGGTTAAATTGGGGGGAGAACCCTGTGAGCCGGAACGAAAAAGGCCCACCTTTCGGTGGGCCTTTCTTTTCGCATGTCTCCAGGGGGAGGCTTTAGCCAACAATTCCCGGAGCTAGTGGAGTGATCATATTGCTCAAACTTGAAAACGTCAAGGAGATAGGCCTTGCTGGCATCTGCTGCTGATATACAAGCCATTGAAATTTATTTTCTGGGTGCGGCTATTCACGCAACGCTTTGACAGTCGTTTGTGGGCCCCGCATCTGCATAACTCCTTCAGAGGCTTGCAGCCTGGATGCTCAGTTGAGCAGTGCCGACAGGTGATCTATGACGATTTGGACAAGGTGCGGGGTATCCGAAATCGAATTGCCCACCACGAACCAATATTTCAGAGAGATCTGGCGGCTGATTATGAGCGGATGCTGAGACTGGTGAAGTGGCGCTGCCCCCGAACAGCCGCGTGGCTCAATGAAATTCAGAGCGTTCAAGCGCTTCTCAAGCGTCGCCCATGACTATAAGCCGTGACCAGACTCTTCCCTGAATGCCGCGAGCAAATGCAGAGTACCAAGAGGATGGCACGCTATGTCATGGCCAATCCTCTATGCGCGCCGTCCGCCGTCCGCCGTCGCGGGGGTGGGCTTTTTACAAATGGTGGCTTATGACGCTCAGTGCAGCCAGAGGATGCTGGTCAGCAGGCCGCAGAGGAAGAAGGGGGCGTACGGCAGGCGGTCGCGCTGGGATGGGTTCATCAGTGACAGCCGCTGATGTGCGGTGGGTGGTAGTTTGCGCCAGATTGCGGGGCCGCACAGGGCCCAGATCAGCATGGCAATCGCCGCGATGGCGATACTGCCCAGTACATGGGCCGGGCTGCTGGAGAGTGCCAGTGCTGCCAGCAGCTTGACGTCACCGGCGCCCATCTTCCCCGCCACGTAGCCGGGCAGACTGAGCAGCAGGGCGAGGGCCAGCCCAAGCAGGACTGTCCCGGGTGAGCTGCCGGTAAAGCTGTGTCCGCTCAGCAGCAGGTAACTGGTCGCGACAACACACAGACCCAGGGTAAGCCAGTTGCTGATGCGCTGCTGCC
>JASJKW010000179.1:0-5389 GCA_037621305.1 Pseudomonas sp. | reverse complement strand
CATTGGCATGTTCATGGAAACCATCGCCGGCATCATCCTGCTCGCACCCATCCTGGTGCCGGTCGTCACGGCAATGGGCATGGACCCGGTGCATTTCGGGGTGGTGATGATTCTGGCGTCGATGATCGGCTTTGCCACGCCGCCGGTGGGTGACAACCTCAACGTGGCCAGTGCGATCAGTGGTCTATCGATTGAAAAGGTCAGTCTTGCCGCGCTGCCGTTTGTGGCAGCGCTGATCGTGATGCTGTTTGTGGTGGCTTATGTACCGCAGATATCGATGTTCTTGCCCAACTGGTTGGGCAACTGACCTTCAGAGCGCTTGCGACTGTATGGCCTGATTGATAAAGGCCTCGGACTCGTCCAGATGGGCTCTGAACGCCTCGACGGCCGCATCCGGATCACCAGCGCGGATGGCATCCAGCAGCACGCGGTGCTCGCGAGCGATGTCGCTGGGTGCCTGGTTGGACCGGAAGTAGGTCAGGGCCAGCCGCTGTTCCGCCGAGATGCTGCGGTAGAACTTCTGCAGGCGCGGGCTGCCGCTGGCGGCGATCAGCGCATGATGAAACTCGAAATCGAACTTGAGCACCTCATCCCAGCTATCGTCGTCGCACAGCACTTCCATGATCCTGACGGCGTTTTCGGCTTCTTTCGGCAGGGTCTTGGTGGCGGTCAGCATGCGTACGGCTTCGAGCTCAAGCAGCTGGCGCACGGCGAACAGGTCACGAATATCGCTTTCGGAAAACTGCGGGATGTAAACGCTCTTGTTGGGTTCACGGCGCAGAATGCCGTCGTGGATGAGCAGCACGATGGCCGAGCGGATGGTCTGGCGCGGGACTTCGAAATGGGCCGCCAGCTGGGCTTCAACCAGCGTCTCGCCGGGGCGGAATTTCCCGCTGAAGATATCTTCACTGAGCTGCTCGGCAATGGCTTCCACTACCGACACGGTTTTGAGTTTGCGTGTGCTCATGGCATCACCCTGCGCGTGGATAAACACTGCCACACTAATACCACAAGCAAACCCGCCGCTACCCCCACGCTGTTGGCGTAGATGTCATGGATGTCGGCTGAGCGGGTAGGGTGGAAGGATTGCACGAACTCCACGGCTACGCCGACGGCGAACATCAACGCACCCCGTAACCACCAGCGCCAGCGGGGGAAGGCCATGTAGCTGAGCAGGGTGCAAACGAACAGACCACCGGCGTGATACACCGAATCGATAAAGCTGAACTTGAACGGCGTCGGCGGCGGGCCAGGGCGCATGCCCAGATACATGCCCAGCAACAGAACCGAGAAGAACAGGATTCTGTACAACAAACGGTATCGGCCCCAATGGCGCAGAAGGTTCAGCCACATGGTGTCAGGAGACTCGGCGGGGAGGCAGAGCGCGAGTACTCTGATGGCTCCCACGCTCCTGCGTGGTAGCCTGCGCCCTGGACGCTCCTGCGTCCGACCTGGCGGTCTGCACAACGTCTAAACCGGGACGCAGAGCATCCCGGCATGCATTCCCACGCAGAGCGTGGGAACGATCAGGTGTGGGGTGGTAGCCCTGGCACCTGGCACGGCGGCTGCCCCGGAACGAGGGGCTACTATGTAGGAGGGGCGACTCGCCGCGACGGCGTCCGAAGGACGCCCGGGGTTGGAATGGCAAGCGCGCTACACACCGGCAATGTGCCCTCATCACTCCACCATCTGCCCAAACCCGTCATTGAAACGATCAATATCGCGGGCGCCGGTCATGTCGTATAGCGCATACCGCCTGGCCAGTCGTGCACCACCGTCTCGGGTCAGCGGGTTCCAGGCTATGGTACCGCTGGAGGTCGAGGACTTGGCAAAGAACGCATCGAACGGGAAGGTGAAATAAATCCCCTTATCGAAACTACCCTCACCGAAATCTTCCGACGACACATCCGTCTTGGTCGCCCAAGCCCCCACAGTCACCCCATTGGCAAAGCGCCGCGACAGATCCAGCGTCGCACCGTAGTCACCGGCCAGATACCGACCAGCACTACCCTTGGCCAGAATGTCCCAGAAGCGCGTCTGGGAATAACCCGTGACATGCCCGGTCCAGGTGGAATAATTGCGGAAGTCGAAGTCCTGACGGAAACCGCGCTGTTTCACCCAGTTGGCATCCACACCAATCGCCCAACCCGCATCAAACGGCCGGTACAACACCTCACCACCGATACCACCGAACATGCTTTCCAGCAGACCGATATACCCCATGGCATACACATCACGATCCAGGCGCTGGGTATGGGTGTACTGCAGGTTCTCCAGCACCACATCCGAGGTGATCAGATACTCACGGATATGGGTCCGTACCTGTGGCAGGTTACTGGTGCCTTTCTGATCGAACTTGTCGAAGTTGTTGAGCAGGTTGACGCCCAGGTTACCGCGTACCCAGTTATTGCGATTGAAGCGGTACTCGGCATTAACGCGAGCCAGGAACTGATAGAGAATGAAACCATCCGCACCGCCCATGTTCTGCTTGTAGCCCAGGGACAGGCCCCAATCGAACTGTTCCAACTCGGCGGTGTGCAGCACATCCTTGGCCACCACGCTGGGCGTGGCGTTGACCATACCGCGTCGCAGATCTTCCAGGTCAGCACTGTTCTGCTCGTAATCACGCAACCGCTTAGCATTGATGCTGGTTTCGCTGACGGCCATACCGTGCGGCTTGTTGACCAGCGTATACCAGTCATAGGTGCCTTCACCCAGACTGTTATCCAGCACACGGGAGGCGCGGGTAACGCCTTCGGCTTCGTTGCGGTAAGTGGTCTGTTCACCGGTGATGATAACTTCGCGGTCCTTGATGGCGATTTCTTCCACCTCAAAGCCGGCATTGTCTTTCAGGCGTTCGCTGACGTTGGCCCAATCGACACTTTTCCCCGACACACCCGCAGGCAGCGGACGGCGTGGCTCGGGCTCGGGATCAAGAAATTTCTCCGGCCCGCGCGATTTCAGGTTGGTGTGGAAGGTGATGCCGATCATCGCGGTATTGCCGCGCTCCCAACCAGCGCTGATATCAATACCATCACTGACCTTGAACACCGCACCCAGGTTAAAGCGCGAATCCGCCATCTCGAACTCGGGATCACCCGGCTCAGCCGAGTAATCGTTACCATCCACTTCCAGCTTCAAGCGCAGCCGATCCCAGGGCGTCTGGTACTCAACACCACCAAAAAACGCAGCCGGTCCGCTGAAGTAGTTGCTGGTGTTGAAATCACCACCCTGACCGATATCTTGTTCGGCCCGCTCACTATCCCGCAAACCGCCGAAAGGATTGCTGATATCCGCCCGCGTACCGTGATAACCCCAGGCAAGACCCAAACTCAGATCCAGGTCCCAGAAGCGCTTGTTGGCAACCAGATATTCACTGGAGAACAGACCAGTACCGGCCGCATCGATAAAGACCAGCGCAATCTGTGGCATCCAATAGGACTCTTGCCACAGGCGGAACTTGGCATCCATCGCCTTATCCTTCAGGCTCTGATCCCCGCCGAATTCGTTATCTTCTCCACCATAGGTAAGGTTGGTCATCGCCGTATAACGTAATGTACCCTCCATCCACGGCAGCGGCGTAACCGAAATACTGTAGCGGCTATAGGGCGATACCCGGTTGGCGTTGAAGCTGAAACCGCCATCTTCGGCAAAGCGCGCCGTCGGCGTCTGCAACAGACCGACACCACCAAAATCACTCTGGGTGGTGCGGTAGCGATCAGCCGAGGCATGCTGCGGCAGAATGGCCAAGGCCAGCAGAGCGGGTACAAAAACCGACGCCTGCTTCCTGAAAACATTACTCACTGTAGCGGCCTCCCAGGCTGTACTGGGTAGCCAGTAACGCCGCCATGTCTTTGTCCAGGTCCTGCGCATCCGGCGACAGCGCGGCAGGCTTGAATGGTACATAGATGATGGCGCCCACGGCCAGCGTGGCCTGTTGCTGGTTCCAGTGGGCGATACCAATACGTTCGGTGGTGCCGTTGGGTTGTATCAGATGCACGTAATTACGATCCGCAGTCCGGTGAACAGGGCACTGGCGCAGATAATCCTTGAGTTGCAGCTGGGCATCGAACGGCAGCTGGCAATCAGCCGGCACTGCACCGAAAACCCTGATGGAATCAGGGCGCAGGGGGTAGATCAGCTCCTCGCCTGCTTCCAGAAGGTCATTCTTGCTGGCCAACAGGACCTGAACACGGTTCAGCTCGGCGACCACTCGGCCCGTCACGGGCAGGCGTTGTACAGAACCTTCCAGACGTTCAAGCAACTGTTGCAGCTCGGCCTTGTTCTCGCTCTGGGCGTGAATACGGTTGACCTGCAAATCATAGAGCACGCCGGCTTTCAGGCGCTGTTGTGGTTCGATGGCACTCTGGCGGAGCAGGGCGGCGCCCAATGACCAGGCCTGCGCACTGACCTGACCGGCAACCACCGCATCATGCAGGCGGGCGCCCTGGTGCCATTGATATTCACCGGGTTTAAGTACAGCGCCACCGAGGGTGATGGTGTCCGCAGCAAGCGGACTGGCCAGCGAGCCGGCGAACAACGCCGCTACCGCGACGCGACAAAAAGAGCGCAGGGCGATCATGGCTGACCCCCAGCGGTTTTCAACAGAGTGAGATGCAAGGACGGCAGATCCGGGGCGATGTACTGAGTGCTGCGACGTACCAGGCCGGTATCAGGCTCCAGCCAGTAGTGGTTGGTCGCCTTGAAATCCAGCTCCGGCATGCGGATATGCTCATCGATGCGCTGCAGCATATGGCGCTGGCCCATGTACTCGACGGCTTCGACGGGGCCACGCTTGTAGCGGGCATGCTGGCGCAGGCCGGTCTGAAACTGTGCGGGGTAATCCACCTGGCGGGTGATCTCGAAACCATCGGCCACATTCAGCAAGCCGCTGTTGAAAGGGTCGTCAGCCATCAGAGGCGCGATCAGATCAAACGGCAGCCCGGCCGTCTGGGTAACGCGGCCATGCTGCGTCAGCAGCATCTCGGTCACCCCGTACCACTCAACGACGCCCGTAGCCGGGCCGCTGCTGACCAGCATGGCTTCCGCGACGCCCAGACGGGCAGACAGCACCGGACCCTTGACGGCATTGACCCGCTCAACGGTCACCGGCGATTCAGGTCCAGATATGGCCAGTTTCATGGTTTGCAGCGCATCGCCTGACAGCGAATTGCATCCGGTCACGCCAGCCATGGCCAAGCCCAGTACGACCGTGCGGAGAAGGGTCTTCACCTGGGTGTCCTCAGTTGTTGCTTCTTACTTCATCTTCGGTTCGTGCGCCGGTATAGAGAATGGTTGCTGTGGGCAGCAACTGACTGATGAAGCGGTTCCAGCGTGTCACACCGGCCGCGCCAATAAACACCACATCCTGAGGCTGCATCTCGAACTG
>JASJKW010000178.1:0-2622 GCA_037621305.1 Pseudomonas sp. | reverse complement strand
CAGTTCGCGCGCAAACACCTTTACGTCCGCGAAATGCCCCATGCAGCGATCATTGCGGCCGCGTAGATACAAACTGCTCGGCCAGCTGATGTCGTGCAATGCTGCAGCATAATCGAAACTATCCTGCGGATCACGCCAATTGCCGTCATTTTGCCACAATTGGCTATCTGTATGCAGCTTTCGGGACAGATCTGCGGTTCCCAAGCCGAGCGAACGCAGTGGCAGATAACCCTGGCGTCGACCGGCCAGTGGCGCCAGGCGATTCCACATCAGATCGAGCAACAGCAGGCGCTGCCAGGTGCGCTGATGACACACTCTGCGCACGCCCACCTGTATCAGACCGGCTATTCGCTCAAGCCAGGCCGGATGCCTGATCAGCGCACTGGCAAGCAATACACCGCCCCAGCCGTGACCGATGGCGAAGAAGCGCTCACCGGGATGGTCGGCGCCAATGTGCTCGAACAATGCCGGCAGGTCTTCGCAGATCAGCTGATGCTGGGAGATGTCCGGCACCACCGCGCTGTCGCTGACCCGGTCGCGCAGGTCCGCCACATACACATCGTAGCCCGCCTCACACAACCAGGGCGCAAGCCCGGCGCCATGCGCTGGGCAGAAGACATCGCCCCGCTCACCCAGACCATGAATCATCAATACTGCGGGTCCGTTCGCAGCCGGCGTGAAGCGTCTTACCTGCAACGCTGCATTTTCCGCCAGAGGTATGGAGATGGAGTTCATCCGCTCTTCAATCACCTGATCAGTCCTTTTCTCAACAGAATCCACAGTGTACCTAATAGTCGTCCCTGACTTCCCGTCAGGTCGTGATCTCGTGCCACAGTTTTTTCAGACGTTTCTCGGAGACCGGGGCTTTGGTACCCAACTGCTGAGCAAACAGCGAGACCCGGTATTCTTCAAGCATCCACCGCCAGTATTCCAGACGCTCATCCTGTCGCCCTTCCAGACGGTAGCGCTCGGCCCGGGTTCGGTATTGCTCAGTGAACTGCTGGAGTTCGTCTGTCCATACCCGATCACGCTGCACCTGTCCCGGCAACTTGTCCAACCGCTGCTCGATGGCTGCAAAGTAGCGTGGGTATTGCGTGAGCCACTCTGCCGGCACCGCACGCACGAAACCCTTGAACACCAAGCGTCCCAGCTGCTCGCGAATATCATTCATGGCGATAGCCCGTGACAGGTCGATCTTGCCCTTGAGGCGCTTCTGCACGCTGTGCCAGGCCTTGAGAACAACCAGCACCTCGGCAGCGAGCTTCTCGGCTGTTGCCACGAAGTCGCCTCGCCCGGATTCAATACAGGCCTTGAGCTCATCGGGGCCTCGCGGCAGGGGTGACCCGGCCGGCAGGCATACCCGGTCGATCGCCGCGAGCAGGACATCCTCGGTCAGTTGCTGCTGGCTACCAATGTCACGGTAATAGATAGCCGCCTCTTTGACTGCGCTGAGCTTCTGACGAAGAAATTTGGCCTGCTCCGGCAACGCCTGCAGAATAAGGCGCTGCAGTCCGAGACGGTGCGCCTGCTGTGCCTGGGCCGGGTTATCGAACATCTGCTCGGTGACCCCATCACCCTGCTCCACCCAGGCCGGCCAGAAGTCCACATCGATGCCCGCCTGTCGCTGGCTTATCTTGATCGGCAGCTCAGCCTGGCCTGCCGGCGCAGAGGCCGGTGCGGCCGGAGCTGCTGTACTGGCCGGGACCTGCCGGTCCGCCAAGCGACCGCTCAGCTGGGTGCACAGGGCACTGTAATCACGACCGGAAGCCACCTCCTTACCTTCAGCGTCAACCACCTCAAGACGCATCAGCAGGTGATCCTCCAGCGTGATATCCACCCAGACATCGTCCTCCAGGCGCACCCCGGTCATGCGCGTGAGTTCCCGGCCCAAGGTCTGGGTCAGCTTGCCCTCACCGAAAGGCATACGCTCCAGCGCAGCGCGAACGAAGTCCGGTACAGGCACAAAGTTCTTGCGCAATGCCTTGGGCAAGCCACGCACCAAGGCTACGCACTTGTCATA
Organism: Pseudomonas sp.; assembly: GCA_037621305.1. Classification (GTDB taxonomy): domain Bacteria; phylum Pseudomonadota; class Gammaproteobacteria; order Pseudomonadales; family Pseudomonadaceae; genus Halopseudomonas. The sequence continues at coordinate 602 of JASJKW010000178.1, read as the reverse complement.
GAGTAATCCGGGTACCAGCCAATCCAGACGCTCCTCCGGCAACTGACGCAGCAACGCCACAGGGATCCTCAGCGTCACCCCATCGGCCGGATGGCCGGGTTCGAAATGGTAGCTGAGCGGCAAGGCGACCCGCTGCCAGCGCAATGTGTCGGGATACTGTTCGGCACTGACCTCGTTGGCCTCACGCTGCAACAGGTCTTCACGGGTCATGTGCAGCAGCTTGGGCTGCTCATGACTGATGCGTTTGAGCCAGCGCTCGAAGCTGGCCAGCTGGTAGATCTCCGCCGGGATGCGTTCATCAAAGAAGCGGAACAGCGTTTCGTCATCAACCAGAATGTCACGCTTGCGCGCCTTGGCCTCAAGGGCATCCAGTTCTTCCAACATCGTCTTGTTGGCCTGGTTGAACGCTGCACGGCCATGCCACTGCCCTTCAACCAGCGCATGGCGAATGAACAGCTCACGGGATACCATCGGGTCGATCGCGCCGAAATGCACCTTGCGTCTCGGCACTATGATCATGCCGTACAGCGTGACCTGCTCGAAGGCTACCACCTGACCCCGTTTTTTCTCCCAGTGCGGCTCGCTGTGACTGGTCTTGGTCA
>JASJKW010000177.1:0-2776 GCA_037621305.1 Pseudomonas sp. | reverse complement strand
CGCTGAATACCCATCTTGCCCAGTGCCAGATCCACATGCCCCAAGCCATTACGGCGGCTGGAAATATGAATGTGTGACTGCGCCAGATAGTCATCCAGGGTGATTTTGTCTTTTCCAGCCAGTGGGTGTCCTTTGCGCATGATGCACACGTAACGGTCTTCGAACAGCTTGACGTGACGTACCTGGGTGTCGGTGTTCAGGGGGGCATCTATCGCAAAGTCCAGTCGGCCAGCGGCCAGTTCCTTGGTGGTTTCCCGGCGGCGGGTGAGAAAACTGTCGATGGTGATGCTCGGCGCCAGGCGCCGGATACGAGCAGCAAGGTGGGGCAGGATCACGGCCTCGGTGAGGTCGGTCATGCTGATGCGGTAGGTCTTGTTAGCCTGGTCGGGATTGAAGCTGCGGCTTTCCTGTACGGAAACACGCAGCAGCTGCAAGGCATGGCGCACCGGCGTGATGATGTTCTGGGCCATCGGCGTGGGCACCATGCCCTGGGCAGTACGGACGAACAGCGGGTCATTGAAGGTATCGCGCAGTCTGGCCAGCGCGTTACTCACCGCGGGCTGGGTAATACCGACGATCTGCCCGGCTCGGGTCAGGTTCGCTTCGGTATAGATAGCGTCAAACACAATGAACAGGTTCAGGTCTACTTTACTGAGGTTCATCGCAGCATCATCCTCCATTTGGCTCGTTTATAGGCTCTTATAGGCGAGGCAGAGTATATATAGCTTATGAATGTTTATACACGCGGAAAATAGATTAGATAAATCTGCCTGTCTCATCTACCTTTTTTGTACCCCAGATACATACGCACAACAAAACCAGAAAAGGCGCATAAATATGGATTTCGGATACTCCCCCAAGGTCAAGCAGCTGCGTGAGCGGGTTGATGCGTTCATGCAGGAGCATGTGTTTCCGGCAGAAGCGACGTTCCACCAGCAGATTAACGAGGGCGACCGCTGGCAGCCTACCGCGATTGTCGAAGAGCTGAAGGAAAAGGCACGAGCCGCCGATCTGTGGAATCTCTTTCTACCCGAGTCCGAGTTGGGCGCTGGATTGACCAATCTGGAATACGCGCCGCTGGCCGAGCTGATGGGCCGCTCTGGCCTGGCATCAGAGGCATTCAACTGCAGCGCGCCGGATACCGGCAATATGGAAGTGCTGGTGCGGTATGGTAGCGAAGAACACAAGAAACAGTGGCTGGAGCCGTTGTTGGCCGGTGAGATTCGCTCCTGTTTCGGTATGACCGAGCCGGGTGTGGCGTCCTCTGATGCGACCAATATGCAGGCCAACGCACGTCGCGAGGGAGACGAGTGGGTCATCAATGGCCGCAAGTGGTGGACCTCCGGCGCCTGCGATCCGCGGTGCAAGGTCATGATCTTCATGGGGCTGACCAATCCCGACGCGCCGCGCCATCAGCAGCACTCGATGATACTGGTGCCTATGGATGCACCGGGCCTGAAAGTGCTGCGTCCGCTACCGGTTTTCGGTTATGACGACGCACCGCATGGTCACGCCGAGGTGCTGCTGGAGAATGTCCGTGTACCTTACAGCAACGTGCTGCTGGGTGAGGGCAGGGGCTTCGAGATTGCTCAGGGACGCCTGGGGCCGGGCCGTATCCATCACTGCATGCGCTCGATTGGCGCGGCAGAGCGTGCGCTGGAATTGATGTGCCGGCGTTCAGTGGAGCGTGAAGCCTTCGGTCGTCGCCTGGCTCAGCTGGGCGGTAATATCGATTTGATTGCCGAGTCGCGTATCGAGATCAATCAGGCGCGTCTGCTGACGTTGAACGCCGCTTACATGATGGATACCGTGGGTAACAAGATTGCCAAGAGCGAGATCGCACAGATCAAGGTCGCTGCTCCCAATGTGGCGCTGCGAGTCATCGATCGGGCGATCCAGATGCATGGTGGGGCTGGGGTGTCTGAGGATACGCCGTTGGCGCATATGTATGCCATGCAACGCACATTGCGTCTGGCAGATGGTCCGGATGAGGTGCATCGCGCATCGATCGGCAAGATCGAGCTGGGCCGTTACATGGCTCGCTGATTCAGGTGTTTATGGACAGCCGTGTGCAAGCCGCCGTGTTTGCACACGGTTTTTGCGTTCTGGAGGGGGAGGTGCTGGGTCAACCGGCGCCCCTGACGAGAAAGTAGGGGCGTTGCGGATGGGCGTCCGTGAATTAACGGGCGCGGTAGGTGATACGGCCTTTGGTCAGGTCGTAGGGCGTCAATTCAACGCGCACCTTGTCACCGGTCAGGATGCGGATGTAGTTTTTGCGCATCTTGCCTGAAATATGAGCGGTGACGACGTGGCCGTTTTCCAGCTCAACACGGAACATGGTGTTGGGCAGGGTGTCCACGATGGTGCCTTCCATTTCAATACTGTCTTCTTTCGCCATTAAGCAAAGGCCTCTCAATCTGTTGCAAAGCGGGCCAACAGGATGAGGGCTCGCAAAAAAGGTGAACAATTGTGCCTTAAAAGCCGGCAACAGCCAAGTTATGACTGGTATTTTTACCTGAGTCTGGTTACGTAACCGGGATCCAGCGCTGATTGACCAGCATTTCCAGCGGACGATACTCTGTTTTATAGCTCATCTTCTGGCAGTTTCTGATCCAGTAACCGAGATACACCGCTGGCAGATTCGCCCGCCGTGCCTGTTCCACCTGCCATAGAATAGCGTAGCGCCCCAAGCTGCGGCGCGCTTCGTCGGGGTCGAAAAAGGTGTACACGGCGGACAGGCCATTATGCATGCGATCAGTGACAGCGACAGCCAGCA
>JASJKW010000176.1:0-4566 GCA_037621305.1 Pseudomonas sp. | reverse complement strand
AAGATCATCTTCAACTCCATCAGCCAGCTGCAGCGTTTTTCCGAGGCTTCTGCAAATCACACCCGCGGTCTGCGACTCAACCCGCAGGTCAGCAGCTCCGACTGGCTGATTGCGGATCCGGCGCGTCCGTTCAGTCGGCTGGGTGAATGGGATGCGCAGAAAGTGGCGCAGGTGATCGACCAAATCTCCGGTTTCATGATCCACAACAATTGCGAGAACAGTGATTTCGCTCTGTTCGACAGCATGTTGCAGCAGATCGAGGAGCGCTTCGGTGACTTGCTGAAGCAGGTACAGTGGGTCAGCTTGGGTGGGGGGATTCATTTCACCGGCGACGACTATCCGCTGGATCAGTTCTGCGCCCGTCTGAAGCAATTCTCCGAGCAGTACGGCGTGCAGGTGTATCTGGAGCCGGGTGAAGCAGCCATCACCATGAGCACCTCACTCGAAGTGTCGGTGCTGGATACGCTGTATAACGGCAAGCAGCTGGCGGTGGTCGACAGCTCCATTGAAGCGCACATGCTGGATCTGTTGATCTATCGTCAGCCGGCCAGAATGGAACCCTGTGATGGCGCCCATGAATATATGGTCTGCGGCAAGTCCTGCCTGGCCGGTGATATTTTCGGCGAGTTCAAATTTGATCGCGAACTGCAGGTAGGTGACCGCCTTTCGTTCATCGATGCTGCAGGTTACACAATGGTAAAGAAGAATTGGTTCAATGGCGTAAAGATGCCATCTATTGCCGTACGCCAGCTCGACGGTGAGGTTGAACTGGTGCGGGAATTCGGATTCGAAGATTTTGTAAGTGCCCTCTCCTGAGGTCATGTACAAGCCGAGGAGGCATTCAGAGGAAAAGTAATGAAGAGAAACGTTCTGATTATTGGTGCCGGAGGAGTGGCTCAGGTCGTCGCGCACAAGTGTGCGCAGCATAATGACGTACTGGGTAACATCCATATCGCCTCGCGTACTGTCGGGAAGTGTCAGGAAATAGTCGACAGCGTGCGGGAAAAGGGTAGCCTGAAAACTACCGGTGAATTGCAAGCCCATGCTCTGGATGCGCTCGATATCGAAGCGACCAAGGCTCTGATTGCCAAGACACAGTCGCAACTGGTCATCAACGTCGGATCACCTTTTATTAACATGTCGGTCTTGCAGGCCTGTATCGAGACTGGTGCCGCCTACCTCGACACGGCCATCCACGAAGACCCGGACAAGATCTGTGAAACGCCGCCGTGGTATGCCAACTATGAGTGGAAGCGCCGCGAGCTGTGTGCAGAGAACAAAGTCACCGCGATTCTCGGTGTAGGCTTTGATCCGGGTATGGTCAACGCCTATGCGGCACTCGGGGTCGAGCATTTCGACAGCGTCAGCGATATCGACATCATCGATATCAACGCCGGCGATCATGGTCATTACTTCGCTACCAACTTTGACCCGGAAATCAATTTCCGTGAGTTTACCGGCCGCGTCTGGAGCTGGCAGAACAGTCAGTGGGTGCAGAACAAGATGTTCGAGGTCAAGCGCACCGATGATCTGCCGGTCGTTGGCGAGCGTACCAGCTACATGACCGGTCACGACGAGCTGCACTCGCTGTCGAAGAACCTCGATGTGCCGAACATCCGTTTCTGGATGGGTTTCGGCGATCATTACATCAATGTGTTCAACGTGCTGAACAGCCTGGGCCTGCTGTCCGAGCAGCCGGTGACTACCGCTGAAGGCCTGGAAGTGGTGCCGCTCAAGGTGGTCAAGGCAGTCCTGCCCGATCCGGCCTCGCTGGCTCCGAAATACACCGGCAAGACCTGCATTGGCGATATCGTCAAAGGCAAGAAGGACGGCAAGGACAAGGAGATCTTCATCTACAACGTCGCCGACCACGCCGAAGCCTATGAAGAAGTGGGCAGCCAGGGCATTTCCTATACTGCGGGCGTACCTCCGGTCGCAGCGGCGATCCTGATCGCTCAGGGCGTCTGGGATGTGCAGAAGATGGTCAACGTTGAAGAGTTGGACTGCAAACCCTTCATCAATCTGCTCAATGAGATCGGCCTGCCGACTCGGATCAAGGATGAAGACGGCGATCGCCCGTTGAGTTTCTGAGGCGATACGCGCGACACAGAAATCCCCGGCCCAGGCCGGGGATTTTTCGTTAGACCCAGGGGGGATTTCGGGCCCTTATTTCTGTCCCCAGTCGGCCTGATGAATTTCGATCAGGCTGCCGTCAGGGTCCCGTCCGTAGCCAATCAGCTGACCCATCAGACCCTCGTCTTCTGACACTTCAGGCGCCTGAATCAGCTCCCCGCCAGCGCGCCCGACAGTCTCGGCGAGCGCGCTCGGTGCTATGCTGCGGATTTCCATCTTCACTGGGTTGTCCTGATAGTTTGGGTTGCTGCCATTGGTCCAGTTCATCAGTACCAATGCCGAGCCGCCATAGCCCTGCAGGATGTATTCGTTGTACATGCCGGGAATCGGTAGATACATCAACTGCCGGAAACCCAGCTGATCAACGTAAAAGGCCCGGGCCTGTTCCAGATTACTGACGCCGATACCGAAGGCGCCGAAGTACGAGTGTTCCGCGGCGGGCTCAGAGACCATTTCGATCAGGTTGTTGTACAAGTCTCGACCGAAACCGACGGTCACCCCCAGCGCGGGGTCACGCGTCGGTGGCAGGGTAATGCGGCCACCAGCGGCGGTGAATGCATTGATGTAGCTGGCTATATCCTTGATATAGAACACCAGCTTGCCCGGGTTCTGCCGGACGTTGCGCGGCACCCCATCAGTGAACTCCATCAGCACCACCTGCGATCCAGTGCCATCGGCGGATGCTAATACTGTCTCGTCTCGGTTCTCCCGGCTGCGCCGTTCGACTACCGTCATGCCCAGTCCGTTGGTATAGAACGCCTCTGCCGCTGTCAGATCATCCACGCCAATACCAGCAGCTCCCAGGTAGGAGCGAATGGACTGGCGAATCTCGATCAGAGTGCCATCGTGGTCGGCGGCGTAGCCGAGGGTGATCGGCGCCAGGTCGGCTTCGCTGGTGGGTGCAGGCCGCTGCAGGACATCCGCACCGGCCTCGGCCAGTAGGTCAGTCAGCAATTGAGGGGCAGCGGTGCCGAATTGAAGCTTCAGCGGATGATCCTGGTAGTCTGGGTTACTGCCGTTGGTCCAGTGCATCAGCACCAGCGCTGAGCCGCCGGGTACGGGTGACAGCAGGCTGTACTCATCATACAGGTTGGGCACCCGCAGAAACTCCTGCTCGGTCAGGCCCAGCGTGTCGCTGTACAGATTGTGTGCCCGCTCCAGATCGCTGACACCGATGCCCACCGCAGCCAGAAAGGAGTCATTCAAGGTGGGGACGCCGACCATCTCGATCAGGTTATTGTCCGGGTCGCGGCCAAATCCCACCAGGGTATTGTCGTAATCCGGAAGTGTGCTGGGCGGGGCGGTGATGCGCCCGCCGGCGGCCTCGAAACGTGCAGCAAAAGCGTTGGCATCCTTGACATAGAACACCAGCTTTCCGGGGTTCTGTTGATAGTTGCGACCGACGCCATCGGTAAATTCCATCAGCAGAATATGTGATCCGCGGCGATCCGCAGACTCCATGACTACCTCTATGCGGTTGTCCCGGGTCAGTCGCTGGAGTTCGCGCATACCCAGCCCGTCGCGATAGAAATCGACTGCCGCCTGCAGATCGGTCACACCAATACCCACTGCTTCGAGATAGGTCGGCGGGGCCTCGGGTGACAGCGGTGCGGGTGTGGCGTCACGGCTTGAGCCGCCGCTGCTGCTCAAGCAACCTGTCAATAATATGGGTAACAGCAGCGCTACCAGCCATCTACTGGTGTGTGGCTTGTTCATGCCGATTCCTTTTAGTGTTTGTTATTTTGGTTTAAAAATGAACATTCATTCACTTTTAGAAAAGATATCTCATTGTGATTGGCAGTGCCAGCACGCCATGCCAATGGACAGTGGAATTATTCACCGCGCGGCCAATGCGGTAATATCGTTGCCTTTTCCAGGCAGGCAGCTGTCCCAACAAGGTGTTTCCCATGACCTCTCTATCCGCAACTCAATCATTTTCCCAGCGCCTGGACGGCATAGGTGAGGTTGAGTGCCTGATTCCAGACATGAATGGAATACCGCGCGGCAAGGTGATCCATGCCCGGAATTTCATCGAGGGGCGTCGGGTGCAGATGGCCCACGGGGTGTTGGTGCAGTGCCTGACGGGCGAATATCCCGGTCCACGCTACTACGGCTACGATGACAGCGATTTCATCCTGCGCCCGCTACCTGATCAGCTGCACATCACGCCATGGACGGCAACGCCTCGGGCGCTGGCCCTGTGTGAGGTGTTGGAGATGGATGGAGCGCCATCGAAGCTGTCCTCGCGCAGCATGCTGCAGCGGGTGGTGGAGGACTATGCGGCGCGAGGCTGGTCACCCAAGGTGGCCACCGAGATGGAGTTCTATCTCTGCGAGCAGAACGCGGAGGTGCAGCAGCCATGCCGCCCGCCGGTGGGCCTGGTGGGCCGCCGCGAGGGGGGCAGTCAGGCGGGTGCGGTCGGTTCGGGGACCG
>JASJKW010000175.1:0-4316 GCA_037621305.1 Pseudomonas sp. | reverse complement strand
GCGGTGCCAGTTCGATTTTCAGCAGCCTGCTGCCATGCAACTCGATAAAACCGGCATAGCGGCGCTCACCGGTTACCGTGAACTCGAATCCATAACGTCGTATCAGCCCTAGCCGGCCATGACGACCGCGGCCCGGACGCAGACGATTAAGCGCGATACTCTCATCCAGCAATTGCACATGGGTGCGCTGGCAGTGCTGACGGACCATACGCAGTGCCTGATCTCGCAAGCCCAGGCCACGCCAGATCCAGGCACCGATGAAGGCGGCCAGCAGCATCAGGGTGACATGCCCCAGATCGATCATGCCATTTGCTCCACAGCCAGCACGCGGATCCGATCCGCCTGCGGGTAATGCCAGCGCACATTGATATCCCAGAAACGCACACCATATTCCCGCTCGGCATCTGGCCGCTGATAGGCGGGCTTGGGATCCTGCGCCAGACACTGTTCTATCAGCTCGATAACCGGTTGCTGCAGACGCTGTGCCTGTGTGCGTGCCTGCAGCAGTGCCGACTCGGCCCAGTCCACTGCCAGTTGAGCCGGAGCGGCCTCGGCAAGATTATTGCTGGCGTCAGTCAGGGCATCGGCATAGGGCACGTAGGGTTTGATATCCAGAATCGGTGTGCCGTCGAGCAGATCTATACCCGATAACAGCAAACGTCCCGCTTCGATTCCTTCCAGTTTCACGACTGACTGACCTATGGGGTTGGGCCTGTGGGTCGAGCGGCTGGCAAAGACACCGATGCGCTGATTGCCCCCCAATCGTGGCGGCCGTACACGCAGATGGTGTTCGCCTGAGGCTGCAGCGTGAAACACGAACAGCAGCCAGAGATGGCTGACACCTTCCAGCCCAGCCACTGCTTCGGGTTTGTCATAGGGAGGGAATAGCTCGAGCACGCCACGCGCGGCAGGTGCCAGCTGAGGCTGGCGGGGGATAGCGAACTTCTCGGCAAAACAGGAATGCACCAGACCAATCGGCTCGAAGCTATAGGACATGTATCAGTTCCGGATTAACGGTGGTATTGCCTCAGGGTTGTCCAGCAACAGGAAATGGCTGCCCTCAGGCACTTCGATTATCTGCAGGTTCTCGGCCTGCCGGGCGCTGTCCAACATGGCCTTGTTATCCAGTACACGATCCTTGCCCGGCACCAGCAGCGCTCCGCGTTTGACGTGGCGGTAGATATCCGGCCCGGTGGACTTCATCCAGGCAGTGATATTCTCGACATTGGTCATCAGTACCCGGCTGCGTCGAGGGTTGAACGGCAGCGCCAGGATCAACTCCCGCTTGGCGGCATTATTCATCGGGCCCCATATGGGCGAGGACAATATGCTGCTCGGCTTGCGTTGCCATAGTAGATGAACCAGCGGCATCAGCCAATGGACAATGCGCGACGCGGGCTGATATGGCTGACCTTGAGGCAATACGGGAGCTTCCAGTACCACCTCGATAGGTTCGAACAGATCGGGCCGCTGCCGCGCTGCTTCCAGGGTGACGGCGGCGCCACGGGAATGCCCATGCACTCGGACATTGGAGGTGCTGACCAGATGCTCCAGCGCCAGATTCAATACCTGTGCATCGCTGGCGATGGTACCGGTGACCATGGCAGGTGCGGCTTGCCACGGAGGCTGTTGGAACACCGGTGCGTGAAGTGGCAGATGGTAGCCGGCGCTGGTGAGCATGATCAGCTCGATACTCGGATCAGCATAATAGCGGGTGAAATACAGCGGGTTTTCCAGAAAGCCGTGCATGACGATGACCGAGCAGACCGGATCATTACAGCGGCGGCGGATGATACTGGCCTCGCCTGCGCGGTAGACCTCGGCATCCATGTGTATCTGCGGACCTTGCGGAACCGGCCGATTGAGTAGCCAGTTGCGGGCATACCAACCTGCCAGCAATACCAGTGCCAGCCCCCCTGTGAAAAGCCCCATCCTGCCTCCATTGCATGATTCGCTGAGGCCGTGAGCTTAACGGAATGCCCGTTCCAGAGCGCTCACCCGTGTGGGCGATAGCGTAGAGCCAGCGTTATTCGTACGCGTAATCAACGACCTTGTCTGCCTGCACCCGGTAGCTGGCATCAGCCAGTTCATTGCTGGTCTGCGCGACCTGCAACTTCCCGGTCAGTAGCAGCGGCTGGTAGATATCGGTGATGGCGATACCGGCGGGGTAATCGACCAGCACGATCTGGTTCGGCGGGGGCGGCGGCACATGGATGCAGGCGCCGGGGTAGGGCACCAGAAAGAAACTGATATAGCGGCCTTGCTCGTCGGTTTCCAGGGGGACCGGATAGCCGCCCAGCTCGATATCCTGCCCGTCCATCTCACTGACCACACGGGTGGAGTACATGACTTCGGGCATATTTCGATCTTTGGAGCGCAGGCTGTTGGAGAAGTCGCCAGGGGCCTCTGTGCCCCAGTCATGGCTGATCTCGGGCATGTCGAGCATGGCCTGATAATCTTCCTCAGGCAGCAGATCCAGCCAGTCCACCGCGCGCGGTGCAGCCAGCACCAGAGCGGGGCAGAGTAGCGCAAGGGTGATCAGCAGACGCAGCATGGAGCCTCTCCGAGTAGACAGCCCTGATCAGTCGATCAGGGCCTGAACCTGGGCGATGCGCGATTGCAGGACGGCTGCATCGCCACAGCGTAGCGTGGCGTGGCCGACTTTGCGCCCCGGCTTGAAGGCCTTGCCGTAATGGTGCAGGTGGCAATCGGCAATCGCCGTGACCTTGGCTACCGGCGGTACCTCGCCGATGAAGTTGAGCATGGCGCTTTCACCCACCTTGGCGGTGGAACCCAACGGCAGACCGGCAATGGCCCGCAGATGATTCTCGAACTGGCTGCACTCGGCGCCTTCGATGGTCCAGTGGCCGGAGTTATGCACACGCGGGGCGATCTCGTTGGCTTTCAGACCGCCATCCACCTCGAAGAATTCGAAGGCCAGCACGCCGACGTAATTCAGCTTGTCGAGCACGCGGCCGGCATAGTTTTCTGCCTGGGCCTGCAATGGGTGTTCGGTGCTTGCCACCGACAGATGCAGGATGCCCTGCTCGTGCGTATTGTGCACCAATGGGTAAAAGCAGGTGTCGCCGTCGCGGCTACGTACCGCTATCAACGACACTTCACCGGTGAACGGCACAAAGCCTTCGAGGAGGCAGGGTACGCTACCCAACTCGGCGAAGGCGTCGGTGACATCGTCCGCCTGGCGCAGCAGCTTCTGGCCCTTGCCGTCGTAACCGAGGGTGCGGGTTTTCATCACGGCGGGCAGGCCGATGCTCTGCACCGCTGCATCCAGATCAGCCTGGGATTGAATATCAGCGAATTCGGGGGTAGGGATGCCCAGCTCCAGGAACATCGACTTCTCGAACCAGCGATCCCGAGCGATGCGCAATGACTCGGCATTGGGAAAGACCGGGACATACTGTTCGAGGAATGCCACGGTTTCTGCCGGGACACTTTCGAACTCGAAGGTCACCACATCGACTTCATCAGCCAGACGGCGCAGCTGCTCGCGATCGTCATAGGCAGCGCACACGTGCTCGCCCAACGCTGCTGCGCAGGCGTCGGGTGCCGGGTCGAGAAAGGCGAACTGCTGACCCAGCGGGGTGCCGGCCAGCGCCAGCATGCGTCCGAGTTGACCACCACCGATGATGCCGATCTTCATGATTGTTCCCCTCAAGCCTGGCGTGGATCTGGATTATCCAGCACGGTATCGGTCTGCTGGGTACGGAAGTCCTTCAACGCCTGATGATACTGCGGATGTTTGGCACCCAGGATGCTGGCGGACAGCAGCGCCGCATTGATCGCACCGGCCTTGCCGATCGACAGCGTGCCTACCGGTACGCCGCCGGGCATCTGGACAATGGACAACAGCGAGTCGACGCCCGACAACATGGACGACTGCACCGGTACGCCCAGCACCGGAAGGTGAGTCTTGGCGGCACACATGCCCGGCAGATGGGCTGCGCCACCGGCACCGGCGATGATCACTTCGATGCCCCGACCAGCGGCCTGTTCGGCATAGTCGAACAGCAGGTCGGGAGTGCGGTGTGCGGAGACCACCTTCACTTCAAAGGGGATGCCCAGTTGTTCCAGCATGTCTGCCGTGTGGCTCATGGTAGACCAGTCGGACTTGGAGCCCATGATCACGCCAACCAATGCGGTCATTGTCGTGCCTCTTGATGACGAAAAACAAAGCCACGCATAGGCGTGGCTCGGAAAGAATGCAGGCCAGGTGGCCGTAGTCCAACGATTATAACCCAAAGCGGGCGGCGGACCAGCCAACGTTTGTCAGTAACGCGGGCGGGGAGTAGCCATTG
>JASJKW010000174.1:0-2661 GCA_037621305.1 Pseudomonas sp. | reverse complement strand
TCAAGGGGCTGGCTGAGCGTACGGTGGAGGCGGATCTGGCGCTTTGGCCGATCAACTTTACGGTACTGGGCGATGGTCTGGATGCGTTGCAGAGCGATATCGAAACCCAGCAGAACCTGATTCGCTCTTTTCTGCTGCTGAAGGGGTTTGCCGAAGACGACCTGCAGCTCGCCATGCCGAAGATCACCGATCAGCACGCTAACCTGTACGGCGCGAACATGCCGCCGCAGCGCTATCGCGCCGAGGTGACGGTACTGGTGCGCACCGGGGATATCGAGCAGGTCAAAAGCGGCATGCAAAGCGTTGGTGAGCTGGTCAAGTCGGGAGTTGCGCTGACCCAGAGCTACGAACATCAGCCGCAGTTCATTTTTACCGAGCTCAATTCGATCAAGCCGGAAATGATCGCACAGGCTACCCAGGAGGCGAGGGCGGCAGCGGACCAGTTCGCCCGTGATGCCGGCGCGGAGGTCGGTAGTATCCGCCGCGCTTCTCAAGGTTACTTCTCTATCGAGGACGTGGACCCCTACACACCGGAAATCAAGAAGGTGCGTGTGGTCACCAGTGTGGACTACATCCTGCGTTGAGCTGAACGCAGGGTTGGACGGCACGATCCAGAACATCAATAAGCGCAGCGGGAGCCTGACAGTCGGGCGCCCGCGTAATAGACTGGCGCACCCTGTTTGAGAAAGTGGTGTGTTGATGACGTTGTTGCCTTGGTCCCATCTGTGTTCTGCCGGCTTCACTCTGCGTGGCTGGCATACTCCCCCCAGCGGCAAGCCGCTACTGCATTTCATTCACGGCAATGGTTTCTGCTGTCGTACCTACGAGCCGATGCTGGCGTTGCTTGCCGAGCATTTCGACCTGTGGTTGTGTGACATGCAAGGCCACGGCGACAGCGATCATGGTGGTGCCTTCGTTGGCTGGAACCGTAGCGCTGAACTGGCGGTGGAAGCCTTTGTCGCTGGCAAGGCGATATTCGGTCAGGTGCCGCGTTATGCGCTGGGCCACAGTTTTGGTGGCGTGATGACCAGCCTGATCCTGGCGGCCCATCCTCAGCTATTTCAACGTGCAGTATTGCTGGATCCGGTGCTTTTCCCGCGACGGGAGATACTCAAGCGTCAATTGCTGGGCTGGATGGTAAGTAATCCGCTGGCTGAGGGCACGCGTAAACGGCGCAGTCAGTGGGAGGATCGCCAGGCCGCCTTCGACAGGTTGCAGGGGCGAGGCATTTTCCGGGGCTGGGAAGAGACGGGTTTGCGCGCGCATGTCGAACATGCATTGCGTGATGAGCCGGGGCAGGGTGTGGTGCTGAAGTGCGCGCCCGCCCGGGAGGCTGAGGTGTTCGAGTCCGCGCCCTGTGGCCTGTGGCAGGCCCTGCGCCGGATTCAGACGCCAGTGCGGCTGATCCATGGTGATCAGACCTATCCCTTTGTAGAGCAGTCTGCTGGGCGTTTGTCCGCTACCAATGCGCACGTCACTGTCGAGCAGTTGCCCGGTGGGCATTGTTTCATGCAGGAGAATGCACAGCTGACGGCGCCACGGGTGATTGGGTTTCTGTTGCCGCAAATAGTGTAGCGCTCTGGCATCTGGGCTGGCCGCGGGACGCAGAGCGTCCCGGCAGGCATTCCCACGCGGAGCGTGGGAACGATCGATGCTCGGGGCGCTCCCACAATCGAAGGCAGAAGAAGAAACTTGCCTATCAGGCGGCGACGATCACGTCACCGTGGTTCTCTGGTTCGATGAGTGCCTGATGCAGCGCTACCACGGCGGCATCATAATCTTCCTCATTGATGATGCACTGCATTTCCACCTGGCGAATCGACTGATGGATGGCCTGGATGCTGATGTCGGCCTTGGCCAGTGCTGCGACCGTTTTGGCCAGAATACCCTTGACCTTGAGGTCGGAACCGATGGCCGAGACGATGGCGATGTTGTGCAGGTGCAGATCGGCCATCGGGTAACGCTCCTTGATCAGGCGAATGGCCCGAGTCAGGGCCTTGCGCGAGCCGGAGATGTAGTAGGTGATGCTGTTGGCATCTGAATCCTTGTTCACTACATAGAGTTTCAGCTGCTTGAGCAGACGGGTGATCTCGATGTCATAGCCGACGTCACCGAGCATCTCCTGGTCGAATACTTCCAGTCCGAAAACATCCTTGCGACCGGCGATGATTTCCACGCAGGGCTTCTCGCTGCAGTAGTTCTGGCTGATGGTAGTGCCGCCATGATCCGGTTCGAAGGCATTCTTGATGCGCAACTGAATCCCGGCCCGACGCAGGGTGCGTGCCGCTCTGGGGTGGATGGCTTCCATGCCCAGATTGGACAGCTGGTCGGCCACGTCATAGTTGGTGCGGCCGATGGTCACCACCTTGTCGACGCCCACCTGATTCGGGTCGGCGCTGGACAGGTGGTACTCCTTGTGGATGATCGCTTCGCGGGCGCCCGTGCTGGCGGCAATCTGTGCGAAGGTGATCTCGCTGTAGCCACGGTCGAAAGTATTCATGAGGCCTTCACCGCAATGCGTGTAACCGGTGGCAACCACCAGCTCACGGCTGAGGTCGATGCCGGCGAAGCTGTCACTGATCATGTCCGGGAACGTCTTGGGTTCGCTCTGGTTCCAGCCGGTCAGATCGACCATGCGCGCGTTCACGTTGTTTTTCTTCA